>DQYP01000225.1 GCA_011043375.1 Thermotogaceae bacterium
AGATATGTAAAGCGGAAGAGGGAGTAGAAATACAGAAAATCTTGGATGCAATATACGAGAGTGCAGAAACCAGAAAATTGGTAACTTTTTAATGATGACATAGAGATTCAACACCAGAGGTATATCATACCTCTGGTGTTTTTCATTAAAAAATAAGGAGGCATGTAAAAACGAATTGTCGAAACTTTTCGAAACTCTCAGGAAAATTTGTGAAAACTTTAGAAACTTTCTGTATAAAAATGAGATTGGATGATCTTGGAAACATAAAATTCTATATCAACAAAAAATTGCAAATAAAATTGGTGAATGAGAATCTAACCAACGATGCCTTTGAGAAAATTCTGCTTCTGTGGGAGATTTTTCGAAAAGGTGAGGGATACTTGAAGGGAATTCATGTCTTTGTGGATGGTAGTTTCATGAACGGAAAAATAGGATATGGTTTTTTGATAATTAAAGATAGCAATATATTAAAGAAATCATTCGGGAGAATCAATGACAACCGTAATGTTGAACATTTGAGGTTGAAAAATGTGCTTGGGGAAATTAAAGCAATCATCAAAGCTCTGAATTTCTGCAAACTCAACAAATGGAAAGAAGTATATCTCCATTACGATTACGAAGGTTTAAAAAAATGGGCTACTATGGAATGGAGAGCCAACAATGAGATAACCAAAAAGTATCAGAATTACATTTCCAATATCTCAAAAGAACTTAAAATAAATTGGATCAAAGAAAAAGCTCACGGCGATTCGATGTTGAATGCCTTCGTAGACAAACTCGCCAAGAAAGCAACAAAATTGTGAATTGTAGTCAAAAACGTTTAGGTTTGAGTATCTCATTCAAGTTCTCCAAATGTGGATTAAGCCTTTCTTTAATGTGGAATAAAACAGCCTTGTAGAGTATATCAATTATAACCAACTCACCTATCCTGCTGACAGAAAAATCGCTGGGATGCTTCTTACCAGCAGCACAATAAAGTGAAACATCTGCCACTTTGGTTATTGGCGAATCTATTCCTGATGTTATGGCCACAGTCTTTGCACCAGAATCATGCGCTACCTGCAAAGATTTCACGATATCTCTTATCATTCCACTGTGGCTTATACCGACAACAACGTCATTGCTTGCCAAACCTGCAGCGACCATTACTTGAGCATGAGGATCCACGTAATGAGCCGAATGAAAACCTAAAAGAGCGAATCTCAAGCTTGCATCTTGCGCCAGTGCCCCTGATCTTCCAACACCGAAAAACAACATTCTACTTGAATTCAAAAGGATTTTAACCGCAGAATTGAGAGAATCAAAGTCCAACAATTCATGTGTATCTTTTATAAGATTTGAATTCTCTATGAAAATACTTTCGATAAATTCATGGAAGTCTTTTTTATCAGATGTTGATACTATTTCCTCTTTTGGAAAACTGAGTTCGCGCGCGAGTATTATCTTGAAATGCTGATATCCATTGAATCCCAATTTTTTGCACAGTCTGTATATTGTCGCTTCACTTGCACCACAATGTTTCGCAAATTCAGTTATACTATAATGTATAACATCATCCGGTCTTTCTAAAATATAACTCGCTGCTAATTTTTCAGAACCACTCAATGAATTGTAGATGCCCCGAAGTTTAGCTAATATCAATTTTCCCATCCCTTCTTGGATTCAAATCAATGCTTTACCATCAACGGTAGAGAATAAATGAACCTTTCCAAGATCCATGTACATTTTGAGATTTTCCCCTTCTTTTATTTTAACATCTCCGGGCAATTTTGAGACTATTCTTATGCCCTTGAAATCAAGATGGACGATGGTGTCAGAACCCAATCTTTCGGTAAAATACACTTTTCCTTCTATTGCCTCAAATTCAGTCGATTCTTTGTCTTTTTCTTTGTGAATATCCTCAGGTCTGATTCCCAGTATCAATTTTTTATTATCATCATTTTCAATCTTTTCTGCCAAATCCTTGGGCAATTTAATACTCAAATCCTCATTTCTCAGAAATAGTACATTATCTTTTCTTATAACCTCGACTTCCAAGAAATTCATCTGCGGTGAACCTATGAATCCTGCTACAAAAATATTGGCTGGTCGGTGGTATATATCCTCAGGTGTACCAAATTGTTGTATCACGCCATTATGCATTACTGCTATCTCATCTCCCATTGTCATTGCCTCAACTTGATCGTGAGTGACATATATTGTGGTTGTACCTATACGTTCCTGTAGTTTCTTTAATTCACTTCTCATAGAAACGCGTAACAATGCGTCCAAATTCGATAGTGGTTCATCCATTAACAGAACGGCTGGTTCCAGAACAATTGCCCTTGCCACCGCTACTCTTTGTCTTTGACCACCTGAAAGTTGTGCGGGATATCTATTCAAAAGTTCCGAAATATTCAGTGTATCAGCTGCCCATACTACTTTTTCTTTGATTTTATCTTTGTCATATCCTTTTATTCGCATTGGATAAGCAATATTTTCATAGACTTTCATATGAGGCCAAACAGCGTAACTTTGGAAAACCATTGAAACATTCCTGTTTCGTGGCGAAAGATTGGTAACTTCAACAGAATCAAAGAAAATCTTCCCATCGGTTACCTTTTCAAGACCAGATATGCATCTCAATAAGGTGGTCTTCCCACATCCTGAGGGACCAAGAAGAACCACGAATTTTCCATCTTTTATTTCAATATCTATACCGTTCAAAGCTTTGACATTTCCAAAATATTTTTTTAGGTTTTCTATTTTAACTCTTGCCATTTTATCACTCTCCTACTTCAAAGATATTCCCCACATACTCATTAAATATTTACGTGTAAAAAATATGAAAGTCATTGCTGGTATAGCCATAATAGTACCAGCTGCAAATTTAAAGTAATCAGGAGATGTCATCGCTGTGTTCAAAATCTGCGCGGGTAAGGTTCGATTGACAAAAGTCAAAATCGATGATATGAAAACTTCATTCCAAGACATTATAAACGCGAAAATTGCCGAAGCAGCAAGACCTGGCAGAGCCAAAGGTAATGTTATTCTCATAAACGCACCGAATCTGGAAAGGCCAAATATCATGCCAGCTTCTTCATATTCCACTGATATTCCCGAAAGGATACTCGTAGTTATAAGGACTACGAAAGGTAATATGAACGAAGTATGAGCCAAAGCAACACTAAAAAGTGTATCACTTATTCCCAGCTTCAAATATATCATTATCAAGGGTACAGCAATTATAAGCGTTGGAAATGAACGTGTCAACAGTATACTCAATCGTATGGCATTTTTCCCTGGAAATACATATCTCGTTAACACATATCCTGCAGGTAGTCCTGTCAAAAAACTCAATCCTATTGCCATTCCCGCAACCTGTAAGCTATTCAAAGTAGCACGCCAACCATTCAGGACAACAAAGAGCTTATACAAGTGATCGAGGGTCAACTTCCGTGGTAATATCCTATTTTGATTATAATAATCCTCTGAAGGTGTCAAAGATGCCAAAACAATTAAGACAACCGGGGTTAAGAACCAAACAATTACTAAGATTGAAACAAACACAATGAATACTTTCTTTATCATTTTTGCCCACCTTCCAGCTCTTTAGATCTCAGAATGGATATATAAAACCAGCTTATAGCAAGTGAAACACTCGCGATAACTATCGCATAAGCACTGGACATGTGTGGGTCATTCACATTGTTGTGCCAATAATATGCTTCTCCAGCCAATATCAATATATCTCTTCCTGCAAGTAACCACACTACACCGAATATTTGAAAGGCAAACAACGTCCTTATCAACAAGGCTGACATTATAGAAGGTTTCAACAAGGGAAGAATGATTTTTCGCAGTTTCTGCCAATTTGAAAAGCCAAAGACATCAGCAGCTTCAAGATATTCTTTGTTTATAGATTGAAGGCCCGCCAGAATTATCACAAAAACCAGTGGAGTTGCTCTCCACACTTCCGTTAAGACTATAATCCAAAATTCTCTGTTCTGAAACATGTAACCAAAAAAATACAATGGCCTATCCAAGACCCCCAATTTTAAAAGTATTTTATTCAAATACCCTGTGGGAGCGAATATGTTATAACTCATTAAAGCCGCCGAGACATCACTCAACGCAAGAGGAATAGAAATTATATACAGAATCAGTGAGTATCCCTTGAATCTCATATTGACAAACAATGCCAAAGCAATTGCAAGTACCAATTGAAGAGGAACGATTATACCTGTGATCAATATTGTGTTTTTAAGTGCTTTCCAAAAATCACCAGTATCCATGAGTCGCTGAAAATTTCCAAAGGTTCCTGACTCACTGGTGAAAGCCAATATAAAGGTTTGAATCAAAGGATAACCAAGAAAAGCTATTAGATAAACTATTGTTGGTAAGAGTATCAAATATGGAAAGGCATCTTTTCTATATGTCAATATTCTCACCAACCTTGAATTTGAGATAACCAGGGGCTTCGATCAAAGCCCCTGGTTCAGAGTTTTAAAACAATGAAGCATCAGGTTCTGGAAGTGGTGCACCTGTTTCCTTAAAGATCTTTCTGATTCTTTCACCTAATTCTTTAAGTACTTTAGCTGGATCCTCATTTTCCAGGACTATCCTTCTGAATGCCATTCTGTATGTTTCCGTGAATTCTCCACCTTTTGCACCCAATCCCGGTATGAATGAAACAAGGGAATCTGGGGTACTTGCTTGATTAACCACACCTTGTGCAAGTATTTTTAATGCTCCTTCAGGTATTATTCCAGAAGACTCTTTCACCACAGGGAAGAATCCAACCTTGTTCAATATCTTCACCTGAACCTCTGGACTCGTCAAATAATCTATTAACTTCACAGCTTCATCCACGTTGGGAGCATTCTTAGGAATACTCAACCCAACAAGGACTATTATATAACCTCTCCCCATAGGACCTGCTGGTGAAGGAACAACCACAAAATCGTTTGGTTTTTCGATCATTGCGGTTTTCAACCTTGCAGTATGATCCCAAGCGATCAAAACTTCTCCTCTGAGAAGTGGCTCATCAAGAGCACTCCAAACGGAACTACCAGGATGTACATATTTAAATAGTTCCTTCAGGTAATTCCACATCTCAATGGCCCTGACACTATCGAATTTGATCGCTTGCGCTCCAGTAAACGAAGGATAGAGATAACCATGGAGAAATCTGTGCCACAAACCATTCGGTCCAATTGGAAATCCCAATCCAGGTTGTCCGGTCTTTTCTTTTATATTCTTTGCCCATTGTAAAAGTGCATCATAGGTCCATTTGTTGGTACCATTTATAACATCTTCTCTTGTTAATCCCTTTGGAAGGTATTCAAACGCCTTTTTGTTGACCGCCATCACGTAGGTTGCTTGAAGCCATGGGATAAACTGTTTTATTCCATGTGCGTAAGCATACTTCTCGAGTGTTTCAATAAATGTCCTATTCTCAAATTGGAGGTCACTCAAATCACTGAGAAATCCTTTTGAACCGAGAAGATCGATACCTCCTTGAAGATCTCCAAACAGATTCACTGAAACCTTTCCTGTCCTTTGTTCAGCTTCAATTCTGCTTGAAGCCTGCTCATAAGTCAGAGGTAAAAACCTGACCTTCACGTCATACATTTTCATGAAATTAGCAAGCAAATCTCCTTCCATAAATTGTCTTTCCGCTGCTGGATGCATCTGAGTAGAAACAAAGTTCACCTCAGCCAATGTTAGAAGACTTGTAACCAAAATCATTAATAACACTAAGAGTACTTTCCTCATAGAATTCCCCCCTTACTAAATGGTAGTTTAAAAACCACTGAGCAGCTCATAAATTCTCTTTTCCAAAACTTCATATGACAAATATTTCTCACCCAACTCGAAATTCTTTTCTACTCTCTCGTAATACTCTTCACTCGATTTTAAGACCCTTATAGCCTCTTCAGCGGCTGAAATTATCTTTTCCTCCGGAATCTCAATGTGTTCCAAACCTTCCGAATCGAGAACATGATTGTATGTTCCACCTAAACTTATTACTGTGAATCCCAATGGTTTAATATCAGTGATATAGACTGGATACTCGAAAACAACCATACTTTTCTTTGAAAATATTCCTTCCAAAAATTGATTTCCCCAACCTTCCAAAATGCTTGTATAGGTTATCATATCGGAGATGGCATACATGTCCCAAAGTGAATAAAGCTTTTCAGAACCCCTTTCAACGCGTTTTGCACTCATAATGGAATTGCACCATTTTATCTCGACATCTTCTTCTCTTGCAACTTTTTTTAAAAAATCCACATATCTTCTCTCAGCTTCTATCAACCCTGGCACAATCATGACTATTTTGTCATTTTCTCCAAAGCGTTTTCCATTGTAAAGTTTTCCATACAATTTATGACGTCTTCTATTGACTTCACCGACTACCTTGATAGCAATTTCTATGGCCTTCCTCTCGGTGACTCGTGTTGCATGTAAAAAAACAATGTCGTTTTTAGAAATGCTCAATCTATCCCTCAAATCTCGATTGAACTCATCTATTTTCCAAAGGGGCTGTTTGAAATCGAAGACATTTGGAATCACGGTGGAATCTATATTTTTTCTTCTTTTCAGCTCATCTCGCGCAATACTGTTTATAACGATGTGTTTTATATTCTCATCCTTTGGAGGGAAGTAACGCTCTAAGCATCTTTTTATGAATCCACACGTTGGATTAGACATATAAGGTCTTTCCCAGTAAAAATCATGATTATGGGCAATTGTTTTAATCTTGTGTTTCTTTATGATATTTGTAAGTGCTATGGCAATTGGTATTCCTATCCCAAGTGATAAAATATTGTTTGGTATCAATAGATCGATCTTACAATCCTTGATCACCTCTATCATTTTATTTTCTATTACATTCGCTTCCTTCAAGATCTCATTGACAAATTCTGAATCGCCTTTGAAATTTTTCAAATCTTTGAACGAATTATAAACGAACTTTTGAAACCTTTCACTATGCAAATTCATCTCCGGAATGTATATTTCTCCATAGTCTGAAGAACCCGATATGAAGAACACCGTATGTCCTGCTTTTTCTAAAACTTCTCGCCATTTTTCCATTTCGAGTGATACTCCATCAGTCTCTCCCACTCTGTAATGCATAAGTCCTATGTTCATTCAAACACTCTCCCTGAACTTATATGAAAAATTATTTCTACTTACTTAGAATTAAGAAAAAAATTTTCACCAAAATTATACATTATCAGTTACAATATGTCAACAAATTTTCAAATTTCGTTAATCAGAGAATTCTTTGCTTTCGGCATTATGAAATTACAAACGTTATTTGAACCTAATTTCATAGAGTAAAAGAGTGTTTCTGAGTGGAATAGAACTTACCAAGATGTTCGATTCTATTTCCACGTCTCTTAATTACCTGTTTCATCCTGGATAATGTACTTGGGAGTCAAAGCATTTTTGGTCATGAAAGCTGAAATATATTTAACTCTTGAATAAGACAAAGTTATAGTGGAAATGGAATCAGTATTAAGAAATCTCGAAACAGA
>DQYP01000076.1 GCA_011043375.1 Thermotogaceae bacterium
CAGCTTCTTCATAATCATTAGGAATTTCCTTGAAAAAGTTTGCAAGAATAAATACTGTAAGCGGAGATGCCAAACCGGGCAAAATCAATCCCCAATAACTATTAACAAAACCCATTGTTTTTAATTCTAAGAATAAGGGAATCATTATGGTTTGAAGAGGAATTGTGAAGCCCGCTAACACGAAAATATATAAGAGCTTTCTCCCGGGAAAATTCATTCTTCCAAGAGCATAAGCTGCAAGTATGGCTATTGCTACTATTCCAGCTGTGGAAATTATTGAAACAACTAAACTATTAATGAACCATCTAATAACACTTGCTTTCTCTAAAATCAAAGAGTAATTGTTGAAGTGTAGTTCTGAGGGAATCAATCTTGAAGCCATAATGTCTTTTTCATTTTCAAGCGATGACATAACCATTGAATAAACTGGAAAAATGTATATGATAATTAAGACAATAGCTATTGCTGTAAGCCATATCTTTGTCTTATTCATATGGATTCATCCTTTCGTGTCATAAGTTTAATTTGGATTATAGAAATTCCAATCATCAAAAGAAAGAAAATCGTTGCAACAGCTTGAGCATACCCCATCTTGAAATACTTGAATCCATTTTCATATATATATTGAACGATAGTTCTTGTTTTACCGCCTGGGCCTCCGGCGGTCATTATATAAACCTGTCCAAATATTTGAAGCGAATATATTACTTGAAGGACTATTACAAGTACGTGGGTGCTTTTTAAAAGAGGAATAGTAATGTGGAATAATCTTTTCCATGCATTGGCACCATCTAAGGTGGCAGCTTCATAATAAGAACTTGGAATCTGCTGTATAGCTGACAGGTAAACTATTATGTTGAAACCAATTGTCCACCATATTGTTGTCAAAGCTATGGCGATCATCGCAGTTTTAGGATCATTCAACCAATTAAGACCTTCAAAGCCAAAGAAGCCTATAATTTTATTTAAAATGCCGAAATTACTGTTCAGCATCAATTTCCACGTTAAACATACAACGCTTATTGAGAGTATATAAGGCACATAAAATGCTGCTCTAAAAAAGCCTCTAAATTTTATTTTAGAGTTCAGTAGTAGTGCAATCAAAAATCCCAATATCACCAAAGGTGGTACTGTCAGTATAGTAAAGTAAAGAGTATGCCATAACGAAGTCCAAAATCTTTCAGTTCTAAACATTCTTGTGAAATTTTCAAAGCCAATGAACTTTGGTGTTCCAAAAATATCCCACTTGTAAAAGCCCATCTTCATTGATTTGATGAACGGATATATTTTGAAAATAACAAACAATGCCCCAAAAGGCAGAAAGAAAAGGTAACCCATCAGTGTATACTTCTTTTTATTCATTACCGTCACACTAAAAACACCCCTTAAAAACAGGCAGCCCCAAGGGCTGCCTGTGAAAAGTAAGTTTTACCAGAGTATATCATTTGCCTTTTCGATTATAAGATCTGCTGCTTTTTCAGGAGTTATATCACCTATAAACATTGATTGGCAAGTTTCCCACATTTCAGTTCTGAATTCTGACCAACCCCTTATCGAAGGAGCGAGCACAGCCAGTTTAGCCGCTTCCATATAATTGTTTCTCATGGGCAGATTCAAGAATTCCTCAGATTCACGTACACTCTTTACAACAGGAAGATGTCCAGCTTTTGCCCATTCATATGAATGTTCTACGATCCATTTTGCGAATGTTACAGCAGCTTCTAATTTTTTTGTGTCAACCTTTCCAGCTCTTGGGAAAATAAGCGAATGGCTATCTCCCCATGTGTAGTGTTTTGATCCTTTGACAGCTGGAACTACTGTTACGCCGAAATCAAGGCCCTCTGTTATCGGATAAACGGCCATAGCCCAAACACCGTTTAGATGAAACGCTGCCTCATCATTCATGAAGAGCGCTTCTCCGTCTTCGTAATCACCAATAGGAGTTACATTCGATGTATAAAACTCGAGAATCGTTTTATAAGCTTTAATTGCAATGTCTCTATCAATAGATACCTTTTTTGTGATTGGATCATAGAATTTTCCACCATATTGAGTATAGAGTGCTATCCACCAGCGTTCACCAACCATGGTTGAAGATTCAACTGAAAGACCTGCTTTCCCTGTTTTCTCTTTTACTATTTTAGAATATTCAAGCATGTCTTCCCAAGTTTCAGGGATAAGAACCTCACCATTTTCATCAACAAGGCCAGCTTCTCTTAGTACTTTCTTGTTATAATAAAGAACTAAAGGATGTGTATCTAACGGAAGAGCCATAAGATGTCCATCATATTTGGCTTGTTCAAGTATGTTGGGGAGATACTGTTCGGTGAAGATCTCGGTAACATATTTCTCGATAGGATTTAGCACACCTCTTGATGCGTAATCAGGAATAACGGCTAAATGCATTATACAAACATCCGGGGCTTCTTCAGCAAGCATTGATGTAAGGAGCTTGTTGTAATACTCATCCCAGTCAACGATTTGCTCGGTTACCTGAATCTCAGGATGAGTTTCGTTAAATTCTTTGACAAACTCTGACATGATATAACCTTCTCCACCACCAAACAAAGTCCAGAAAGTTATTTCCGTTTTTTTAGCTAACGCAGTGCCAGCTAAAACCAAGGAGACCAACATAAGAAGTACTACGAACTTTTTCATTTTCTTACCACCCCTTTCAAAATTTGGAAAATTGAAGAACTCATGGTTTTGTACTGCTTCTTACAACAAGCTCTACATCAAGAACAATTTCTTTAGTTTTTTTCCTTCTTCCTTTCATTCGACTGTATAACATGTTAAAAGCCTCATAACCCATCTTGTATTTTTGTATATTCACAGAAGTCAAGGAAGGATAAACAAAATTCGAAAATCTCGTATTGTCGACCCCAATAACTTCAACATCTTCAGGAATTTTGAGCTTTTTTTCTTGCAAAACTTTCATTGCAACGTAAGCCATAATATCGTTATAACAAAAAATCCCATCGAAGAATTCTCCATTTTCAATCATTTTTGGTATTAGTGTTATGAGATCGTCGGCTGAAAACACTTTATAAACCTTATAATTTTCCTCATTTATGTTGTAATCAGCCATGGCTTTTTTGAATCCAATCTCTCTTGATTTTGCGGTATTCGTATCAGCATTTGAATTAAACATTATTAGATGCTTGCAACCATCTTTTATCAATTTTTCTGCTGCAATATACCCGCCCTTTTCTTCATCACTATAGATACAATCAGTATCTAGCTCATCTATTTTTCGACCGAGAATCAAAAAAGGGAACCCTCTTTTTGAAAGATTCTCTAAATGTTCGCCATTAAAATCTAATGGACTTATAAGAATCCCATCCACCCTTCTTTCCAGAAGAGTTTTTAAAGCTTTATGCTCTTCCGCCAAATCGCTTTCAAAAACCATAAGAATAACACTATAGCCATGCTTTTTTGCTGAGGATTCTATTCCATACAAGACTTCCCAAAAGAATGGATTAGTGCTTTCATCTATTATTACTCCAACTGTTTTTGTTTCACGAGTTCGCAGAAATGCTGCTGTTGAATTCCACAGATACCCCATTTCTTCAGCTTTTTTAATTATCTTTTTCTTGGTTTCACTACTTATTCCATCTTTATTATTGAAAGCTCTTGATACCGTATTCACTGATATGTCCAGGGCATTTGCTATGTCTTTCATGGTCACATACTTTCTTTTCATAAAAAAATCTCCTTTGATGTTCTATCGCGGACGTAAACGATAACGTTATCGATAACGTTATCGTTACCCCAACGAACCCAGTGTACTATTTTATGAAATAATATCAAAAAGGAATGGAGAGAAATTTGACGTGATTAAACCTGATTACAGCCCGTGTGAGCCCATTAACTTGTAATATCTTATGGGTTGTTTTCATGCAGATTTGAGGTTCTTCCGCACAATTCGCAACTCTCTTAGTGCTTCTAACATTTATTTCAAATGCTATGTCTCTTATTCTTTCATCCAATTTTTTGTTTGCTTTGCACATTTGCCACCTATGAAATTCAACCTCTTCTATGAATGAACAATTTCCGATTCTTTTTTGAAATGCGAACTGGGCTTTTTAATACGCTTTACTTTGCTTGAAGCCACATATTTCCCTTTTCTATTTTTTATCCAGTAATTCCTGAGCAGGATCCGATAATTCAACGTTTTCTATTTATGGTAAGTTGAAAGGGAGCCCAGATTTTCTGAATTTTGATGATTAATGATCCTCAGAACAAGACAGCGATTTTGCTGAAAGTTTGATAAATGCTATCATATTAACGAAATGTGAATTTGCAACATCTGTGAAATTATAACTACCTATTCACAGGGGGGATTTTGTGTTTAAACCTTATATTAGCGAATTGGTTTCTGTTTATAAGCAAGGAGATGCGAGAGAAGAAAGCTATTACCCTGCTTTGAAAAAATTATTCGAGTCATACGCTGAATATTTGAAAAGAAGGAATATCTCTATAACCGTATTGCCTAAAAAGACAGAAGCCGGGAATCCTGATTTCCGTGTTTGGGACGGGAAACAAAAGGTTGTCGGTTATATAGAAGCTAAGGCTCCCTCCGCCGATCTGGACAAAATAGAACACTCGGAACAACTGAAACGCTATATCACGACCTTTCCAAATGTGATCCTCACGAATTTTTTTGAATTTCGGCTTTACAGGAATGACAACGAGATAGCCAGAGCAACTCTTGCTTATCCGAATATTATGCAATTGGGGCAGCTACCGCCTATTCAGGATGAAGAGGGTGTCAACAAACTGCTTGGGGAATTCTTTTCCTTTTCGCTCCCAAAAATATACAACGCGAAAAATCTTGCCATTGAGCTTGCAAAAAGAACCCGTTTCCTCCGCGATGAAATTGTCGCAGAAGAACTGAAAGAAGAAAGCGAGGGCGAAGGCACTATACTGGACTTCTATAACGCCTTCAAAGAATACCTGATTTCCGACCTCACCAAAGAAAGTTTCGCGGATCTATACGCTCAAACGATAACTTACGGCTTATTCGCAGCCAGAACAAGGTCAAACGGCGAATTCAACAGAAAGCTCGCTTACGATCTAATACCAAAAAGCATAGGAATTCTAAGCGATGTTTTTAGGTTCGTTTCGCTTGGGAGTATTCCCCAACAAATGGAATGGGCGGTTGACGATATTGCTGAGGTGCTCGCCACGGCTGACGTGAAAAAGATACTTGAGAAGTATTACCATGACGGCAAGGGATCAGACCCGATAATCCATTTTTATGAAACCTTCCTTTCTGAATATGATCCAAAAACAAGGGAGAAAAGAGGGGTTTACTACACGCCCGAACCCGTCGTTTCCTACATAGTGAGGTCACTGAACATAATACTGAAAGAGAAGTTTGATAAACCTGATGGATTCGCAAACGAAGGGGTTACTGTTCTTGATCCCGCGGCTGGGACGATGACCTTCCTCGCTCAAGCCACACAACTTGCCGTTGAAGAGTACAAAGAAAAATACGGTGAAGGTGGCGTTTCGGAGTTTATCAAAGAACATGTTCTCAAAAATTTCTATGCCTTTGAACTCATGATGGCGCCCTATGCAATCGGCCACATGAAGATGTCATTCTTCCTCGAAGAACTCGGACACAAACTCGAAGACAACGAGCGCTTCAAACTATATTTGACAAACACTCTTGAAATGAAAGAGCTTGAACAAACTCGACTCCCGGGAACCGCCTCACTGTCTAAAGAATCCCACCTTGCGGGCGAAGTCAAGAAAAACGTTCCCATTCTCGTGATTCTCGGGAATCCGCCGTATTCAGGCCATTCGTCAAATAACAGCGAATGGATTTCCAGAGAGATAAAGGAGTACTACAAAGTAGATGGAAAACCTTTGAATGAAAAAAATCCTAAATGGCTTCAAGATGATTATGTGAAATTTATTCGTTTTGCCCAGTGGAAGATAGACAAAGCTGGTAATGGCATTGTTGGTTTTGTAACCAATCATTCTTATCTTGAGAATCCCACATTCAGGGGAATGCGCCAATCCCTTATGAACACTTTTGATGAGATCTATATCCTCGATCTTCATGGAAATAGCAGAAAGAAAGAAAAATGTCCTGACGGATCAAAAGACCAGAATATTTTTGATATACAGCAAGGAGTTTCAATTGTTTTTCTTATAAAAAATGGAAACGATGCAAAAACAATCAAACACGCTGATCTTTGGGGCTTAAGAGAAGAGAAGTATAAATGGCTTTCTAACAACGATATTAGTACGACAAACTGGAAAGAAATCGAACCGAGGAGCCCTATGTACTTTTTTGTGTCTGTGGATCAGGAGAGATTGGAATTATATGAGAAATATCCCAAAATCAATGAGATTTTTCCCATAAACAGCGTGGGAATAGTTACGGCGAGAGATAAACTTACTATACATTTTAGCGCAGATAATGTGTGGCATACAGTTAAATCTTTTACTTCTTTAGATCCTGAACTTGCCCGTACCGCTTTTGGTCTCGGAAAAGACTCGAGAGATTGGAAAGTTTGTCTGGCACAAGAAGACCTTCAAAACTCCGGCCCGGACAAGTCGAAAGTAGTTCCAATTCTTTACAGACCTTTTGATATCAGATATACCTATTACACAGGAAAATCAAGTGGATTTCATTGTAGGCCAAGACCAGAGGTTATGAAGCATATGTTGAAAGAAAATATAGCCTTAATTACTGTGCGAAAAGCTCCGCCAAATAGTTCTTGTGGTTTTTTTATGGTAACTGATGTGCTAATAAGTACAGGTGTAATTCGTTCTGATAATCAGAGTGTGGATTACCTTCTCCCACTCTACGTCTACCCCGATGAGAACGAAAACAAAATGTTTTCAGGCGGGAAAACTCCCAACATCGACGCGAAAGTCTTTACGCTTCTCACTCAAACATATGGCAAGAGACCGGCTCCAGAAGAAGTCTTCAACTATATTTACGCGGTGTTCTACTCCAACATTTATCGTGAAAAGTACGCAGAGTTTTTGAAAACAGACTTCCCAAGAGTGCCTTTCACCAGGGATTACGAACTCTTCAAAACACTTGGGAAACTCGGTGAAAAGCTGGTGGCTCTTCATCTTATGAAATCACCGGATTTGAATAACCCGATCGCCAGATTTCAGGGGCAGGGAGACCGGGAAATCGAAAAGCCGGTGTACAAGCAGGAAGAAGAACGTGTCTATATAAACAAAACCCAGTACTTTGAAGGCGTTCCCAAAGAAGTGTGGGAATACATGATCGGTGGGTATCAGGTGTGCCATAAATGGTTGAAAGACCGTAAAGGCAGAACCTTGAACCACGAAGACATCAAACACTATTGCAGAATTGTCACCGCCCTCAAAAAAACCATCGAGCTTCAAAAAGAACTAGACAGGCTCTATCCGCAAATTGAAGAAAATGTGATTGAGTCTTGATAACCCACTTTTTAGATACTCCAAAGGGATTTCAAACAAATTTGAGAGGAAGTGGTAAAC
>DQYP01000025.1 GCA_011043375.1 Thermotogaceae bacterium
CCTTTAAAATTCAAGTTTTTAATTATAGCTGCACTCTCTTCTATGGGAGTTATAAGGATTATTAATTCTGTTTCATCGCTGATTTTTCCATGGAATTCTTGTTCCTTCTTGTTTGCATCGAAGGTGAAAACTCGAATTTTGCGGTCAGTAGTTGCAAAATCCTTACTCAATTTAGAGGCTATATAATCAGTATAAACAGGATTTGATTTTGATTTTATTATTGTGATGTTTCTATAATTTTTGTAATCTATATAAGCTTCGATAGTCTTGACTTGTATTTCGTCGGATATGCCTGTGGAAACGAAATATTTTGAGCTTTTCAAAACATTAGGATTTGTAATACCCTGTAAGAACGTTAGCTTATTATATTCATTGACCAAATCAACAATCTCCTTTGCATCAGAAGAGAATAGTGGACCAATGATTGCTTGAACGTATTTATTCTTTGCGAGGGTATTATAGATATCTTTGAGTTCTACATAGTTGGTGTAATCTTTAACCATCAATCTGTATTTAACGTTGGGGTAGTTCTTTCTCATTTCCTCCAAGGCATTGATCACAGCGCTTCTTACTCCGAGGGTATTTATGTTAAGGGGTAACCTTTCGAGAAAGCCTATTGTAAGTGTTTTGGGATATTTCCAATATATCACCAACCCCCCCAAGATAATCAAAAATATCAGGACATAAATTATCCAAACTCCCCTCAGATTTCCTGAGCTTTTCAAAGAATCACCTCATTCCCAACAGAATCTTTCTCAACTCATTGAAAACGCCGTAAACAGTTCTCCATCTTATGGAATTTCTATCACCGGAATATCTTTTTTCAAGTATCCTTGTTTTCCCCTTGAAGAAAATTCCCATGTAAACTAATCCAACAGGTTTTTCGGACGTACCTCCTGTAGGGCCAGCAATCCCACTCACAGCGATGCCTATATCAGTTGAAAACTTCTTAGCAACATTTTCAGCCATTTGTTTAACCACTTGTGAACTCACAGCACCATGGATCTCTAAACTTTCTTTGCTGACATTCAAGAGCTTCATTTTCGATTCATTCGAGTAACATACTATACTACCTTTGTAAATTCTTGAAATTCCTGGATGATCAACGATTTTTGAAGCTAACAGACCACCTGTGCATGACTCGGCGGTAGATAGGGTTATGTTTTCTTTGAGAAGCCTTTCAATAACTATTTCATCGAGTCTTTTATCACCAACATTGTACAAATACTTTCCAACTTTTTCAATGATACGATTCTCTATCTCTTTTACTTTTTCCGAATTTTTTTGTGAATAAGTCAATCTGATCGTTGGACCTATGAAACTATCCAAGGTTGTGGAAACTTTTATTATACTTTCGTTATAAATGATGTCACGAATGGTTTCTTCGAGTAATGCTTCGGGAATACCGGAAAATCTGTATATTTTAACAATTAGATCACTTTTCATTTTACTACGTATTATCGGTAGAACACAATTTTCAAACATCGGTTTAAGTTCATCAGGGGGGCCTGGAAGTACAAACAGCAATTTCCCTCTGTGTTCTATCATCTGGCCCGGGGCGCTTCCAACATCATTTTTTAAAAAATTCGCCCTTTCTATCAACATAGCCTGTTTCTTGATGTTATTTGAAATTTCTATTCCTTTCTCCTTGAGCCTATTTTTTATCTCTTCAAACATATCTTCATCGATGAGTAGATTCCTTTTCAATGCTCTTGCAACTGCTTCGCGTGTTAAATCATCCTCAGTTGGACCAAGGCCTCCTGAAATTATTACAAAATCTGCATCCTTCAACGAGTTTTCCACCATTTGAGATATCAAATCAATATCATCTGGCACTGATATAGCTCTGATCACCTTTATTCCTAATTCATTCAATCTTCTCGATATATACTGTTGATTCGTGTTGAGGATCAAACCCTCGAGTATCTCATCACCGGTCGTTATTATAATCGCCTTTTTTTGCATAAAAAATCCTCCTTTTAACATGATATAATTAATCGAAAATAATTCTATCATGGAGCTGAGATTGCGTGGGAAAACCCAAAAGACCCGAGTATGGGAACTTGGTTATGTTTGTTTTTTCTGAAAATATCGAAAAAAAGCTTCAAATATTGATACCGATGTTGGAAAAAGAATTCGGGCCCATAGATTACGTGTCGAAAGTGCTCGATTTCAGCAAATATACGAATTTTTATTCAAAAGAAATAGGTGAGGAACTCCATGGTAAATTTTTGAGTTTTAAAGAATTGATTTATCCCACCGAAATTGTGAATATAAAGTTAAAAACAAATGCTATAGAAAAGAGGTTTGCAATAAATGGAAAAAGAAAAATCAACATAGACCCTGGATATATCAATCAGGTACAATTCGTTTTGGCTTCAACAAAATTTTGGGGAAACAGGATATATTTGAAAAGTGGAATATACGCTGAAGTAACCTTGATGTTTTTGAATGGCAAGTTTCATGCCTTGGATTACACATACCCAAATTACAAAAGTAGAGAATACCAAGAAGAACTTGAAAAGATAAGAAAGATTTACATAATCAAGAGGCGTGAATTCCTTAGGAGGACTGTAAATTGAGAAGGTTTTTAATAGAAACACTTGGTTGTCCAAAAAATGAATACGACAGCAGCATCTTAGCTTATCTTTTGAAAAGAGAAGGTGCAGAGCTGGTTGATGATGTTTCAAACGCAACGGATGTGGTAGTGAACACATGTGCGTTTATAAATGAGGCAAAGATGGAATCTTTGGAAATAATATTTGAGTTGTTGGAACTGAAAAAGGAAAGGAAGAACCTGAGAGTATACATATACGGATGTTTGGCGCAGAGATATTTCGATAATCTATTGGAACAAATACCGGAAATCGATGGAATAATCGGTTTATGTGATCTTCATAGAGTATCAAAGTGGTTGGTAAACAGCGATAATAAAATAGTACTGCGCTGTGAACAACCGGTGGTTGTCCAGAGAAATTTCTGTGGGCGTTTTTTAGAAGCCGGGCCTTTTGTGTATGTGAAAATTGGTGATGGTTGTGATAGAAACTGTGCTTTTTGTTCCATACCACTTTTCAAAGGGAGGCATGTGAGTCGGGATCGTGATGATATAGTTGAGGAAATAGCTAAATTGATCGAAAGTGGAAAAAAGGAAATAATACTCGTCGATCAGGATATAACACAGTTCAGAGACAATGAAGGAAATGGCTTGATTGAATTACTCCAAAGTATAGACAAAATCGAAGGTAATTTTTGGGTCAGGACAATGTATCTACATCCAGATCATGTGAATATCGAAATGATAAGGGAAATGGCAAAGCTTAAAAAATGGATTCATTACTTGGATATTCCCATACAGCATGGAAGCAACGACATTTTGAGAAGAATGGGAAGGATCAAAAGTCGAGAAGAACTCTTGAGTTTTTTCAAAACTGTTAGAAATGAAATCCCCGATGTGATATTGAGGAGCAGTTTCATAATAGGATTCCCGGGTGAAACCGAAAAAGATTTCGAAGAAACGCTTGAAATAATAGAAAAAGTAGGATTCGAACGTTTTGGTTTTTTCACGTATTCCGATGAAGAGGGAACATTCGCGTATGAATACAAAAATAAAATTGATCTGAATACCATGAAGAGAAGGTTAAAAATAGCCAATGATTTTGCAAGTAATTTCCTTGGAGAGGTTCAACTTAAAAACATTGGAAAGAAATTTGAAGTTTTAGTGGAAGGCTTCGACAAAGAATCGAATCGCTTTTTTGGAAGAAGTTATATGGATGCCCCAGATGTTGATACCTATGTGTACATAAGTAACGACACAAAATACAAGGTACATACTGGCAGCTGGATAACTGTACAAATAACTGGTTTGGAAGGATTGGATTTAGAAGGGAGTATTATTTTGTATGGGAAAAATGATTCAAAAGTTTCAAATAACACTGGCAACTAAGATAACCATATTGAGAATTTTACTCACGGTACCAATTGTCGTTTTGGTAAGCTTCAATGAATTCTATGTTTCTTTTGTTTTATTTATATTCGCCAGTGTTACTGATTTCTTGGATGGATATCTCGCAAGGAAAATGAATGAAGTAACAGACCTTGGAAAATTCGTAGATCAATTAGCAGACAAAATATTGATTACTTCAACATTCATAGCCTTTATGGGATTGGGGTTCTTAGGAACGTGGTTTGTTATAACAGTGGTGGTTAGAGATATAATTGTCAATGGAGTTAGAATGATTGCTGCAGAAAAAGGAAAAGTTATAGCAGCAGACAAACTTGGAAAAATCAAAACGATTTTCCAGGTTGCTTTAGTGTTTCTTCTGTTCATACACGGGTTGATAGGCTTACAAGGAAGTGGGATGTTAACGATTCTCGTCTGGATGAGCTTTTTCTTAACCGTCATCTCTGGAATCAATTACGTAATCAGAAATATCCACATTTTCAAAGGGGCGTAATAGCATGAGAACATTCATTGCAATTGAAACGAATCAAAAAGTTAAGGATGTAGCTCAAGGTATAATAGAAAAACTTACAAGGAGGAGATTCATCGCAACTTGGGTAAAATCTGAAAATATTCATCTTACATTATTTTTTCTCGGAGAAATTTCCGAGGATTTGGCTAGCCAAATAGCGGATAGGTTGAAGAAAAGATTACTTGGATTTCCAAGTTTTCACTTGGAAGTTGAAAAATTTGGATATTTCAAAGGGCGCAATGGGAAGCCAAGGGTATTCTGGTTGGGAGTGAAAAAAGATCAGAGGCTTTCAGCACTTTACAGAGAAATATTAACTGATCTGCGGAAATTTTCTTTTGATTTCCAAGAGGATTTTTCACCACATATAACGGTTGGTCGTGTGAAATCCGTACCACCAAAATGGAGGAGCTTGATGATGGATCTCGAGTACGAACCAATAATTGTATCCGTCGACAAGGTGAACATCTATTCCTCAAAACTAACACCGGGTGGTCCGATTTACAATATCTTTTCGGAGATAAAGTTTGAGGGAGGTTGATCTCTGTGGCAAATAAAAAAGGGGAAGAGAACCCAAGGAAAAAAGCCCTCGAAGAGGCTATAAGAAAGATAGAACGAGATTTTGGCCAGGGTTCAATTATGATATTGGGTGAAGATAGCGTTGTTCAAAACGTTGAAGTAATTCCAACCGGCTCCCTTTCACTGGATCTTGCAATAGGAGTTGGAGGATACCCAAGAGGAAGGATCGTAGAGATATATGGTCAAGAAGGCAGTGGAAAAACAACGATAGCATTGCATGCAATTGCTCAGGCTCAAAAAATAGGTGGTGTCGCTGCTTTCGTCGATGCAGAACACGCACTCGATCCTATCTACGCTAAGAACATCGGCGTGGATGTATCGAGTTTGCTTATATCCCAACCTGATGATGGAGAGCAAGCGTTAGAAATCGTCGATACTTTGGTTAGAAGCAACGCCGTCGACTTGATAGTGGTGGATTCCGTTGCGGCCTTGGTCCCAAGAGCGGAATTGCAAGGTAGTATGGGTGACATGCAAGTTGGACTCCAAGCACGATTGATGTCACAAGCACTTAGAAAGCTTGCTGGAAGTGTAAATAAATCTAAAACCATAGTGGTGTTCATCAATCAGGTGAGGATGCAAATAGGTATAACCTTTGGAAATCCTGAAACGACGACAGGCGGCAGGGCTCTGAAATTTTACGCGTCTGTTCGACTCGATGTTCATAGAGGATCACAAATAAGAGAAGGGAAGGATGTTATTGGTCATGAGTTGAGGGTCAAGGTTGTCAAAAACAAAGTTGCACCTCCTTTCAGGGAGGCGATCATAGATTTGATATATGGCAAGGGTATTGTCAGGGAGAATGAGTTGTTCAACGTTGGGCTTTCCTTAGGGCTGATTGTCAGGAAAGGTTCTTGGATGAGTTATGTCAAGGAAGATGGTGAAGAGATAAGTTTGGGACAGGGTAAAAACAATGCTGTTGAGTTCCTTAGAAACAATCCTGATGTCGCCAATGAGTTAGAAAATAGAATAAGGGAATCTCAGTCTTTACCTTTGATAAATGCTAAGAAAAATGAAGATGATGACAATACAACAGTTGAAGTCGAGGGTGAATCGGATTAAGATATGGATATTAAAGGTTATGCATTGAGACTATTGAAATACAGGACAAGATCCGAAGAGGAACTGAGGAGAAGATTGAAAAATAAGGGTTTTAAAGATACTGAGATTGAAAACTTAATATTTGAGTTCAAGGAAAAGGGATTGGTCGACGATATCAAGTTTTCATATTTGTTTGCCTACGACAAACTAACTATTCAAAAAAAGGGTCCAAAACTTATAGAATGGGAGCTTTTAAAGTTAGGAGTGAAAAAAGAAATCGTGGATGAAGCTATTTCAAAGGTACTTCAAGAAGTTGATGAGGAGAAAATAATAAGGGAAATTTTGATGAAAGAAAGAATTGATTTAGAAAATGGAAAAGAGAAAAGGAGATTGTATTCGAAGTTAACCAAGAGAGGTTTCAACTATTATTCTATCGAATCTGTTCTGAGTTCGATCTTTGACAACTGAAAAAAGTAGGAGGTGGAAAATATATGACAGTATTAACCGTGGTAATCGGTGCAGTTCTTTTTGTGGCCGGTTGGGGCATTGGATATTTATTTTCAAAAAATTATATAGACAAAAAACTGTCCATCGCAAAAAAGAATGCTGAAGATATAATAGAAGCTGCAAAAAGACAAGCAGAAGAAGTAAAGAAAAACTCTCAGATAGAAGCGAGAGAAGAAGCTCAAAGGATAAGAGAAGAGGCAGAGGAAGAAGCGAGAAGGACGAAAAAGGAATTGAAAGAGCAAGAAGAGAGATTGATTCGAAAAGAAGAAAACTTAAGTAAGAAAGAGGAGAATCTTGAGAGGAAAGAGGTAGAGATTGAACAGTTAAAGAAGCATCTTGAACATGAAAAGCAAAAAATAGAAGAGGATAAAAATAAAGCCCAGAAGATGTTAAGTGAGATTGCAGAGTTAACGCCCGAACAAGCTCGAGAAGTAATATTGGATGAAGCGAAAAAGGAGTATAATTTGGAACTTGCAAAAATGTACAAAGAGTTGAAAGATAGCTATGAGGAAGATGCAAAGAAATATGCAAAATGGGTGATATCTACCGCAATTCAGCGTTATGCAGCTGACTACACAGCGGAATTGACCATAGATACCGTAAGTCTCCCTTCCGAAGACATGAAAGGAAGGATAATAGGTAGAGAAGGAAGGAACATAAGGGCCTTTGAGAAATTGACAGGGACAGATTTGATAATTGATGACACACCTGAGGTTGTAACGATATCATGTACCAATCCACTTAGAAGAGAGGTTGCCAGATTAACCTTAGAAAAACTCGTCGCAGATGGCAGAATTCATCCGGCGAGGATAGAAGAGATGTACGAGAA
>DQYP01000232.1 GCA_011043375.1 Thermotogaceae bacterium
AATTTGAGCGGCTAAAATACCAATCGTCCCAAGACCGACAATAAGTACATTATCACCAAGATCTATTCCCGTTGTGTGAACCAAATCATATGCCACTCCCAATGGTTCCACAAGACATGCTTCTTCGAAAGAAATTCCATCAAACGGAACAACCGATTGATTATGTACAATTATTTTTTCAGCAAATCCCATCGGCAATGCTTCGTTTTTTGCTCTTGTGAATATGTTAGGTATATTATTAATGCACAGATCAACTCTACCATTCCTACAATTATCGCATTTTCCACAGAATGAACCGCTTTCCACAACAACCTTGTCTCCAACTTGAACATTATCTACATCCGAGCCGATACCTTCTACAATTCCGGATATCTCATGTCCAAAAGGTTCCCATTCCTTTGCTTGAGTTCTGGCTATGTGAAGATCTGTACCACAAATGCCACAACTTTTGACTTTAATGAGTACATCATGAGATGATAATTTTGGAAGATGAACATCCTTTACCATAAATTCAAATGGGGCTCTGACAAAAGCAGCTTTCACAATCCATCACCTCTTAAAGACCAAATGTTTTCACAATTAATTGGGAAAAATGCAAATCAAATTATATTACATCAGAGTCAGCAACTATTCTTTCAATTTCATAATACAGAGCATCGTCCATTTCCCATGTTACAGCACCGATATTTTCTTCAAGCTGTTGAGAATTCTGAGCTCCAGCAATTACTGAAGTTACCGCCTCATTTCTAATGAGCCAATTTAAGGCAATCTGGCTGAGTGGTTTTTTTATTTTATCCGCAATATCATTTAGTTTTTTCACCACATTAATATACATTTTGAATTTTTCACCAGATAGATTTGGATTTGCCGCTCTTACATCTTTGAAGGATTCATTGCCTGTAAATTTTCCAGTGAGTAACCCCTGAAGCAATGGGCTATATGGGAAAAATGCCATTCCATTTTCAAGACAAAAAGGAAGAATATCTCTTTCCGTACGATATTCTAATGGGATACTATGGTAACTATTCGCATTTCTTTCAAGCATATTATATAGACCTTGCATACTGCTTATTTCTGCCTTTTGCATTGCTCTTTTAGCTTCTGATACAGAAAAATTGCTAAGGCCAATATATCTTATTTTTCCAGACCTTTTAAGCTCGAGCATTGCATCCATGGTTTCTCCGATATCTGTATTCGGATCTGGCCAATGCAATTGATATAGGTCAATATAATCAGTTTGTAGTCTTCTTAAACTATTTTCGACTTCCTTGAAAATACTTTCAGGTTTGAGATTATTCATAATCCTTTTTTCCTCATCCCATATCAGTCCGCATTTGGTAGCAATTATTATTTTGTTCCTAAACCCTTTAACTGCTTTTCCAAGGATTTCTTCGGCATGTCCGAATCCATATACAGGAGCAACATCAAAAAAATTCACACCATATTCAATAGCCTTGTGTATAGTCTTGATCGAGTTTTCGTCTGTTGTTCCATCCCAATATTCTGGCCCAGATATCCCCCAACAACCAAACCCTATAACGGAAAGTTTTTCATCAATTTTGTCAACTTTCTTAAATTTCACAACTTTCACCTCCCGATTATTCCAAGTTGGCATGATTTTTAAACATCTTATCAGATGTCATGCAAAGCTTATCCATTAGCATGAGAACAATCAAATCAGCAAAGATCAAAAGGCTTTGCTCAAATAAGCTTCCCATAGGTTGTATGGAAAAGTTGAAATTTCCTGTCTTGACTTTTGGAGTTGGGGCTAACAAGAAGATTGTAAAATCACTATATTCAACAATAGGGGAATGTTTGTTTGAAGTAATGGAAATTATTGCAGAACCATATTCCCAAGCTTTTTTAACGTTGGTCACTACTGAGGGAGTTCTTCCAGATCCGGATCCAATAATCAACAAATCGCCTTTTCCAATCGCAGGTGTAGTGGATTCACCCACTACAAACACATTTAAACCAAGATGCATTAGCCGCATTGCAAATCCTTTCATTACAAGTCCCGACCTGCCTACACCTAAAACGAAAATTCTTTTTGAATTTAGAATCTTATCTATAATTTTGCCAAGCTTATCCTCGTCAACAGAGGAAAGAACTTGAGAAATTTCAGTCATGATTTTAGAAAGCAACCCATAATAAGTAGTCATTTTGGCACTTCCATTTTTTTTCTTATTGCTTTTGCAGTACCAAAAATGTCCGGTGAATTGTAAATACTTCTCCCTACAACAATAATATCTGGTACTACATCCAAAAGAAAAAAATCAATCGTATTCAAAGAAATCCCACCAGCAATGGCTATTACAGCATCCGGAAGTATTTCTCTTACATACTGAACTTCTTTCTTGATTTTACTCACTTGATCAGATGTTTTCGTCATTGAAATATCAGAGGGGGTATGCAAACAAATAAATATGGAACCAGTATACTTTATTGTCTCAAGCTTTCTCAAATTCTCGATTTTTTCCAAACCAATTGTATCGATCATAATAGAACTATTATATTTTTTTGCTGCTTCAAAAGATTGCTCAATAGTTATAGTAGATGCACTCAAGAGTACAGTAGCAATATCTGCTCCTGCTTCAAAAGCAATTTTCGCTTCTAAAAAACCAGCATCTATGATCTTGGTATCAGCTAAAATTTTATGCTTAGAAAAGAGTTCTTTTGTTAATTTCACCAGAGAAATCCCATTTTTAAGCAGAGCAGGGGTTCCAACTTCGATGATATCGATAAAATCCGATGTTTTTTTTAGAACATTAAAAAACTTTTCTTTCTCAATAAGGTCATTGGCCAATTGAAGTTTTATATAATCAGCCCTTTCTACATGCTAATAAGTAACACCGGAGACAAGGATAATACTTGAATAAGAGATTTGCTCTCCTGTTCTTATAATTCCTTTGGCTTTAGTATTGGTAAGTTCTTTAAATTTAATATGAGGAACATACTCAATTTCAATTCCTTCTGGCAACTTCTTAAGTGTTTCCTCAAGCATTTTGGGGCTTATTTTCTTTATCTCTTCTGAAAAAATAACCTTTTCAATTTTTAATTCTTCAAGTAATGGTTCTAAAACATCAAATATTCCAGGTTTTCCTGCCACTATACTTAGATCAATGCAATTTCTATCATTTGCTATTGGTAATCCAGAATCAGAAATTGTAAGAAGATCTGTATGACCCATAGAAGCAATCAAACATGAAATCTCCCTGTTTAATATACCAAGTTTTTTCATCTTAATGCCTCCCTTTTGTTGGATGACAGATGTATCTTGAACTTATAATGATTTCCCACATACCAAGCCTCAACTAGCTCAATGGGAATGTTATTAAATGTTTTCCCTAAACGCTCGTAATAAAGGATAGGACTTCCATCATCGATTTTAAGTAATTTTGCTATTCGTCCTTCTGCTAACTTTGCTTCAATAACTGCATCTCCATCAATAACTGGTTTATTTATTCTTTTAAGTATTTCATAAAGCGAGCCATTGAAATTTTCATTACCGGTTAATCCACTTTTGGGGGAAAGATAAGAAACAAAAAGAACAAGTGGAAATATCACTTCATTTCCTCTTAGTCTTGTTATTCTCAAAATCTTTTCTCCTTTTGGAATTTTAAATATTTCTATAAATCTATCATCAGCTGGAATCCAGCTTGTTTCAATTACTTGGGTGATAGGAACGTGATTCTCAATATACATTTGCTCCGAAAAGCTTCTAATGGTAGTTAAACTTTCCAGCGATGTAGAGCTAATAACCTTTGTCCCCTTTCCTCTAACCCTTTCTATCATCCCATTCATTTCCAGAGATTGAAGAGCTCTTCTTATGGTAGCGCGACTTACTCCAAACACTTTCATAAGTTTTTCTTCTGCCGGAATCTTAGTCCCTAACATTTCAGGGTCTTTCAATTGATCAGATAATATTTTACAAATCTGATAATACAAAGGTACAGGGCTCGATCTATCAAGATTTATCTTTTTCTTATCGTCTAAAAACATATTTTAGGGCTCCTTTCTTAATTCATCCATATCACAAAATCCTTCTATACTGTTGATAAAAGATTATAAACTTCTATTAGAGAATTATAAGATTTCTTAAAAGCAACATATAACGTTTCATACTTTTCTCTATATTCTCTCCGAGGCTCGATAAATTGGACATCTTTTATAAAATTCCTAGCTTCACTTAGCGAAAACATTTTTGAGCCAATTCCACCAATAATAGCCGCCCCCATAGATGTAGCTTCTTCAAGAAATTCTGGAATTACAATAACTTTATTGAAAATGTCCGCAATTATCTGTTTCCAATTTCTTCCCTTTGCTCCGCCACCAATAAGCCTTATTCTTTCAAAATTTCCTGCGCTTTCTAAGATATCCAGAATAATTCTCAAATTAAACGCAACTCCTTCAAGCACTGCCCTTAACATATCTGGTTTTCTGTGAATGATAGAAAGACCAATAAAAGCACCTTTAGCATTGACATTCCAATGTGGGCTCCTTTCGCCAATCAAGTAAGGAAGGAAAATCAAATTCTTAGCACCTGGAACAGTACCATCAATTAAATCATCCAAAATTGCAAATACACTTAAATTCAATTCTTTGGCTTTTTCTGTTTCAAGTAAGCAAATTGCATCTTTTATCCACTGATACGAAGCACCCCCTGCTTGCATTGTACCTGTTGGACAATAGAAACCAGGAATAGGATGAGAAAAATTGAATGTTCTTGCTTTTTCATCGAAAAACGGAGATTTCGAACATGTGCTAATCCAACTTGAAGAGCCAAGATAAAGATACGCCTCACTCGAGTCAAAAACGCCAGCTCCTAAAGTCGCGCAAGCACCATCCCCACCGCCTCTTATAACCAAGGTATTACTTGAAAGCCCCAATTCGGACGCCACACTATCGAGAACTGTTCCTACTACGGAAGTTGAAGGAAATACATCAGGGATTTTTTCCTTATCTATTCCCAAAATTTCTATTAAATCATCCGACCATTCGTTGTTTTTTATATCAAAAATGGATGACAGAGATGCATCTGAATAATCCGTTCCAACATTGCCAGTAAATTTGAAAGCAATATAATCTTTAGCAAAAAGGAATTTGTAAGTATCATTGTATATCTCAGGTTCGTTATCACGTATCCAAGCAATTTTAGGCCCAGCATAAGTAGGTGTAATTCTTGAACCCGTAAGTTTATAAACCTCATTTTCACCAAATTTCTTAAGTCTAGAGGCTTGTTCCGTGCTTCTTTGATCCGCCCAAATTATCGCCTTCCTAAGTGGATCCCCATTGGTATTTATTGGAATTGTTCCCATCATTTGGCCACTGAAGCTTATTACTTTTATCTCATCTTTATCAATTTTTGCCTGATCAAGAAGCTTATGAGTCGTTACTTTAACTGAATTCCACCATTGTTCTGGATCTTGTTCAACCCAATTGGGCTTAGGATGATAAGTTTCGTATGCACCAAAAGCGCTTGCAATCAATGCACCATCATATCTATAAATAGTAGCTTTATTCCCAGTTGTTCCGAGATCATATGCTAAAATATAGCTCATACGAATTCACTCCTAGAGATTTCATGATATTTTGATTCAATTTCTTCCTTCGTTGGCATAGAAGGCGAAGTGCCAAAACGGGTTGTCGAAATCGCAGCTCCCACTCTTGCATAATCTATAGCATCCCTTAATGAGTGCCCTCGCGAAAGATAAGAAGCAAAGATGCCCGCAAATGCGTCACCTGCACCAGTAGTATCAATAGTGTCAACTTCTACCACAGGAATCACCTTTTCTGAAATGTTAGAGCAAAATACACCTTTTTCTCCAAGTGTAATAACAACGGTCTCAACTTTATCTTCGAGCTCTGATGCAATCTTATATATAGAATTCATCCCATCAAGAGGCACATCGGCAATCAAACTTGCTTCAATTTCGTTAGGAATTAATATATCAACATAATCTAATATCTTTCGGTCGAATTCCTTTACCGGTGCTGGATTTAAGATAACTATTGCACCTGATTCCTTAGCAATTTTTATAGCTTCATATGTGGCTTCCAAATTTGCTTCAAATTGAGTAAGAAAAACATCACAGCTTTTGAATATTTGCTCATGATTTTTGACTTCTTCGACCAATATTTCGTTGCAAGCTTCCGGAGCAACAGCAATAGCATTGTTTCCATTAGTTTCATTTACTACGATTAACGCTACCCCAGTTTTTGAAGTTTCTGACTCCAACAAATACTCCTTAGAAATTTTGAATCTATCAAAGGCGTTTTTCACAAAAGGGGCAAAAATATCCTTGCCTATTTTTGTCATAAAAACGACTTCAGAACCGGCTTTTTGCGCAGCTACAGCTTGGTTAAACCCCTTACCACCAGGCCCCATCTTAAAGGGTCCAGAAAAAACTGTTTCACCCACTATTGGAACATGTGGCGCTAAAACTGTTAAATCCATTACATAACTTCCAAATACTGTAACTTTGTTCATGAAATCCCTCCTGTTATCTCACCCATTCAGTTACTGCCATTGATTGCCAATCTTCATCAAAACTCTTGATCGCTTTTTGTGTCAAACCATTGTTGAATATTTCCCTGTAGATATTTACAGATGCTGTAACATACGGCACATTGTAAGAAACAATTTTCTCAAACTGCTTTATGTTTTTAAAGCTAGCCGCAATTAGCTGTGTTTTACTGTTTGAATTTTCTAGATATGTTTGCATTACTTGGACAACTGAAATATCCAAACCTGCATTTTCCATTCTATTAACGTATGGAGCAACAAAATCCACTTCAGCGAGTGAACTAATAACTACCTGTGATAAATTATGAATTGCGGTTATAGTAACCGGAATACCCTTTTCCACAAAATATTTTGCAGCCATAATTCCATTCTCTGAAAATGGTATTTTGAGAACTATTCTTTGAGGCGAAAGCGAATAAAGTTTTTCACCTTCCTCTTTAATTTTCTGCAACTCTGTGTTCACACATTGCACAAAAAGCTTCCCGGTAAATTTTTTAAGCATAATTTTCAGCAAATCCATAGGAGCCATATTGCTACTTTTAATGATAGAAGGATTTGTTGTGATTCCCGAAAAAATACCAAGTTTGAATACCGATTCGATTGCTTCAATGTTTCCATCATCTATTAGTAATTTCATAGTACTTTCTCCTTTTGTTTAATCTCAGCTATTTCAAGTAATTCTTGGCCAGGTCCCCTGAAAGTATTGTAATAAACTTTTCCTTCAAACACTGGAATAGGTTCAACAGAATCAAAAACTATTCCCTTTTCACTTAATCTATTCATGGCTTCATCAATATTATCAACTTCAAATGCCAAATGCTGAAAATGCGAGTATTCTTCTTCAACAAACTTTTTATCCTTGCTATTTTCATAACTCATGAGTTCT
>DQYP01000140.1 GCA_011043375.1 Thermotogaceae bacterium
GATTTGACTTTGTTCAGAATTCTGGATCTGCAACTTCAAATCTGTTTTCTCTCAGGCCTTTCACTATGATGAGGATTATATCCCCCAAGCTTTTGAGCCAGAAATCGCCGATGCATTTTCTGAAGCGGTGATTAGTTCTACTGGAGAAAAAGTAAGGCAGTATTTCTACTGCCTTACTGTCCTTTTGGGGAAGGAAGTCATCTTGCCAGCGATGGTAAGAACATAACTAATTGAGGCAAAAGAATAATTAAAAACAAAATTGCCACCATTTCAATGAAGAAAAGCATGGATTCTTTTACCGTTGGCATTATTTCGGTTTTTGCTAGATAGCACGATATGAAAAGAGTTGTTCCTACAGGTGGTGTAAATAGACCAATTGCAAGTGCAAAAACCATAATCACTGTAAAATGAACCGGATCTACTCCAACAGCTTTTACAGCTGGAAGCAGTATAGGCCCAAAGAGTATAACACCTGGAGAAACATCGATAAATGTTCCTGCTATTAAAAAGAGCACCCCAAGTGCTATAAGCATAGTTGTAGGAGTTGGGAAGAGGCTGGGAAGCATATCTGCTAATAATTGGGGCAATCTTGAATATGCTAATACCCATGTTACAGCTGAGGCGGTGGAGATTATGAATAGAACAATTGCAGAACTGATAGCTACTTGTTTAAAAACTTCAAAAAGATTCTTCAATTTTATCTCTCTATACACAAATTTGCCAAGGACAAAAGCATAAACGACAGCGATTACTGATGCTTCAGTGGGAGTAAAGATTCCACCTAAAATACCTCCTAGAATAATCAGTATTTCAACCAAAGCTGGAAGAGTTTTCAAAAATATTTTAAACAGTTCTTTGAAAGTAACTCTTTGGTATTTGGGGTATTTTCTCTTTTTAGATATCATTGTTGAAATTACCAACATTCCGAGTCCAACAAGAATACCTGGTATTGCTCCTCCAAGGAACAGATCTCTGATTGACAATGCTGTAGCAACTCCTGCTAAAATCATAGGAATGCTAGGTGGTATTATGATTCCAACAGTAGATGAAACAGCATTGATTGAAGCTGCAAATTCCGGATCATATCCTTCTTTTTTCATTGCAGGAATCAAAATAGACCCAAGTCCAGACGCATCAGCAACCGAAGAACCAGAAATACCTGCAAAAATCATACTTCCAACTATAGAAACAGCAGATAGTCCTCCCCACAAATGACCTACAAGAGCCCTTGAGAATTCCAAAATCCTTCTGTTCAAGCCACCTTCATTCATTAACATCCCAGCAAGCATGAAAAAAGGAATTGCCATAAATGGGAAACTATCAATTCCTGCAAGCATTCGTTGAAAAACTATTGTGAGAGGGAGTCTTGTGCCAATTTGGACGTATAGCAGTGTTGAAAAACCAAGAGAAAAGGCAACTGGCAAACCAATAAAAGCCAGTCCAAAAAGAATTAGCAAATACAAAGTGAGTATCATTTTTCGTGTCCCCCTCTCTCTTTCATAAAGCCAAGATGTTCAAGTATTTTTTCGATAGAAAATACAAACATAAGAATAGCTCCAACAGGTAAGGACATGTAAACATATGACATTTTGTATTGAAGGGCCGCAGAATATTGAAAGCCTGTTTTATCAACTAATTCAAGACCATAGATAAACATGACCGTCAAAAAGTAAATTATTATAGCGTCGAATATTAGTAGTAATACCATTTTCCCTTTTTTTGATAATTTACTCGGTAAAAGGTCAATAAACAAGTGTGCCCCATGTCTATACCCGACTGCCGTCGCTAGAAAGACCATCCATATCATCAAATGCCTTGAGAGTTCTTCAGTCCAGCTAAGGGGTTTATTCAGGACAAACCTTGCGAATACCTGTGTAAATATGAATACAACCATAAGCGTCAAAGCAACCACAAGTAATAATATTATGGCTTTTTCCAAAGTTGAAAATGCCTTTCTTAAAACATTCAATATACTCCCTCCCCAAAAGGCCTTATACTACATCAAAAATCAGAAATTCTCTCCAGCTGCTTTTATCGCAAGGTATAATTCTGTGAATCCATCAACATTCGAGAATTTTTTATAAACATCTTTCGCAGCTTTTCTGAACTCATCTTTGTCAGGATAAGTAAATGTCATATGTTTTGCCAGTTCATTTTTGATGGATTCGATAGATGCTGCAAGAATCTCATCATTGTATTCACTCGCTTCTTTGGCCGCTTCTAAAAGCGCTATCCTATTTTCATAGGAAAGACTTTTGTAAAGATCATTGTTTATGATTATCATCATGAATCCAGGAAGATGATCAGTAAAAGCTAAATAGTCACACACCTCAAAAAACTTATTTGCGTAGATTACTGGAAGAGGATTTTCCTGCCCATCAACTGTACCAAGTTGCAAAGCAGTGTAGACTTCAGGAAACGCAAGTGGCGTTGGATTTGCTCCAAGGGCTTTCCAGGTTTCAAGATGAGCTTTCATTTCCGGAACTCTTATCTTCAGACCTTTTAGATCAGCCAATGAATTTATTGGTTTGTTTGTTGTTAACTCCCTTGATGTTCTCATAATAATTGAAAGATATCTCATACCTATTTTTTCTTGAAGCCTTTCATTTATTACCTGGCCCACAGGTCCGTCCATAACATACTTGATATGAGCTTCATTTTTAAATAGGAAGGGGAATTCTAAGATTGCCATTGCTGGATCAAAGTTCTGCAAAATCCCCCCCAAAATGGCTCCATCTACTGTTCCTAATTGTATTCCCTCTGCCACATCTCTTTCTCCACCCAAAACGCCACCATACATAACGTCAATCACTATTTCACCATTAGTCTTTTCTTTAACCAGATCAGCAAATTTAAGTAAACTTTGTGTTTGATGATCTTCTTTTGCATATGCAGAAGCAAACACTAACCTCATTGTCTTGGCACTCACCAAGCTTGCAACCAACATTACTACCACAAGTAATACCAAAAAACGTTTCATGCTAACACCCTCCTCATTAAGAAGTTATTTTTTTTGCCAAATTAAAAGCTTCTACAAGATTTTTCTCTCTTGCCACCCCCTTCTCCACTATATCGTAAGCTGTTCCGTGATCTACCGAAGTTCTTAAAATCGATAGACCAAGAGTAACATTTACTCCTTCATCAAACCCTACCAATTTCATTGGTATATGTCCTTGATCGTGATACATAGCGATAACAGCATCAAACTCCTTTCGTAGACATCTTAAGAAAACTGTATCCGAAGGAAAAGGGCCAAATACTTCATAGCCAGCAAGCTTCAATTCTTTTGAAGCTTCAAAAGTCTTATTTTCATCACAAATCCCAATGACTCCTCCTTCCCCACAATGAGGATCAACACAAGCGACCACAATTCTTGGCTTTGGTTTAAGCTTCTTCAAAAAATCCAAAGTCAACAAAAATGCTTCCTTGATATTTTCCTTATTTACCTTCTTTGAAACGTCAGAAAGAGCAATATGAGTAGTCACATGAGTGACAATCATTTCGTTTGAATAAAGCATCATGTATGCGTGTTTTGCATTTGTTAAATCAGCTAGAAGCTCGGTGTGACCATTATAATGATGGCCAGCTAAATTCAATGCCCTTTTGCTAATGGGAGCAGTTGTAATTGCCTTTGCATAACCCAAATTTGTTAATTTTACAGCTTCATAAATATAACTAAAAGCAGCTTCTCCCGATTCTTTCATATCCTTACCAGGATGTAAATTTGCGACCGGTCCCAGATCCAAAAGAATTTTGGAATCTCCGGATTCTATGGCCTTTTTTAATTCGTTTTTTGTTTTGCATATTGTGAGAATATTTGAAATGTCCTTTACGATCTTAAGTTTTTTGTTGTAATAATTCAAAACTTCAAGAGAGCCTATAACAACAAACCCGTCAGTATCACGTCTGATAAATTTGAGTATTATTTCAGGCCCTATACCAGCGGGATCACCCATTGTTATTGCTATCAAAAATCTCGCCTCCAGTTAGCTGTATAATTTTATGTAATGTCTCAGAAGTTCCAAATCCTCCTGATTTTGTAATAATAATGTTTTTATTTTCCGTCCATGACATCACACTGCCTTCAATTATTTCTTTGTCTATTCTCAAAACATTTTGACCCATTCCTTTAAGGATCAATGAGGCTGTTTCCCCTCCGTTGATCACTAATATCAGGTTTTCGATTTTTGACAACTTTTCCCCTAATTCAACCCAAAAGTTATTTATCATGTCCTTTCTTTCGTTATTGAAAACTGAAGAGGTCCTAAAAGAACTCTTCCCGATTTTGAGAAAACTATCAATTACTCGCATGACATTTTCTGAAATAGAATACTTTGGATTATACTCGAGGTGATTAAAAGACGGATTCTTTTTGATCAAAAAATCCATCTGACTCATAGAAACAGGGTGAAGAGAGCCGGAAATTACCAAGATACTCTTATTATTAAAAATCTTTTCCTTAGATAAGGCATCAGCAAGTCCAGCTGAACCACATAACAAGACTTTGTTTTTTTTACTTAATTCAGTATAAATATGAACTATTTGCCATAAATGTACCTGCGTTGCAGCATCGAAGCTTATTATCTGGTTTTTGTCTATGGCATCTTTTAGAGTTTCATCTTCATAATCATATTTTCCAAACTTATTAGGTAAGATATGTACAACGTTATGAGCTCTATAGGCATTTATTATCTCGACTACCGATGAGCTGTTTACCGAACTAAAAGGATCTCTTCCACTAGGAGTTTCTTCGACTATTTTTCCATCAACGTAAAGCAAGCCATCTTTTACAACTCTATTTTGTTCTGGGTTTGCAGAGCAAAAAATGATTTTATCGACAAAGTCAGTATCAAGAAAAGCCGCAATTTCACTACTAATATTTCCTCTTAATGTAGAATCTATCTTTTTATAAACCTGAAACTTTGAAAGATCTGATTCACAACCAATTAAATCTTTAAGGTTTTCTATATACTCGACCATGAGATTGTAAGCGCTTTGTTGGTCTAAGTTTCTTGAGTTTGTGTTTAAGGAAATGATTTTATTATACAAATCGATAGTACCAAACATTTTTAAATCTTCAAGTGAATTTAAAACCAACGCTTGATTTAGAGAGGTTTTGAGTTTCACTGACGTGTCCAAAGCCCCAGTAAGATCATCTGCAAGAACTAACAAAATAAACCCTCCTAGCGAATGATATATTTATTAAGCAAAAAAATGCCAATTCTAGCGTTTTTTTCTAAAATGCCCATTAATCATATATAATTGAGAGATAGTGTCCAAACCAATGTTTAAAATAGGAATACATGTTTCAAATTGAAACGAGGTGTTTGAATGGGTAAAATAGCAGCAATATTGCCTAATGAATATCTTGAACATTTAACAAGAAAATTAGTCGAAGAAAAAGGCCTTGAAAATATAGAAGTTCATTTAGGTGATCTCTATCAAGGCTTAACTATAGTTGATAACTCAAACGATATTGATGTTATTATCAGCCGTGGAGGAACCGCTGATCTTCTAAAAAAGAATACTAATATTCCAGTTGTTTATATAAGAGTCCACCTTGCTGACATTCTTAAGCTAATAAGTTCAGCTTTTTATATGAAAAAGAAAATACTTTTCGCAGGATTTGATAAAATTTTCGAAGACGCCGGTACTCTTAAAACTCTTGAAATGTTGATTGGCACAAACATTAAACAACTAAACTTATATGGTCTCAAATCTTTGTCTGAAGAATTTAAGGAATATGTTGTCATTGCAGACACAGTGAATTTTGAAATAGCCACTGAAAATGGTCTTGAAGCTTATCTAATTGAATCCGGCGAAGAAGCTATCATGGAAGCAATAAATAATGCCCTTCAAATACAAGAATATGTCAATTTTGAAAAAAAGAAAAGAGAGGAAATCCTTAATATTGTAAACAGCGTTGATTTTGGCATGATTTATGTGAGTCCCGAGGAAAATGTAATATCCAACGAAATAGCCAATAAATATCTTGGAAATTTGAAAAAGAACTTTTTAGAAAAAATTAGGAACCAAAAGAGCTACGAAGAGGTTTTCTCCCAAGGAAATGAGAAATATTACGTGGACTTAAAAAGTTTAAATGAAGGCAGAAAAATAATCACAATAAGAAAAGCCATAGAACTCGAAAAAGCTGAACGCTATATTCGAAAAAATCTTAGAGCAAAGGGATTTGTCGCCAAACATACATTTGAAGATATCATTGGCAAATCGGAAATGTTGAAAAGAGTAATAATCAAAGCGAAGAGTTTTGCCCAAAGTGATGCCAATGTCATACTATTTGGAGAAAGTGGATCTGGGAAGGAGCTTTTCGCTCAAAGTATACATAATGCAAGTCCCAGAAAGGGGAACCCTTTTGTAGCGATAAACTGTGCAACTCTCCCAAAAGACCTTCTTGAAAGTGAGCTCTTTGGTTATGTTGAAGGAGCTTTTACAGGAGCTAAAAAAGAGAAAATGGGACTTTTTGAACTTGCCCATAAAGGAACACTGTTCCTTGATGAAATTGATCAGATCCCTTTTGAATTACAGGGAAAATTGCTCAGAGCTATCGAAGAAAAAGAGATACTGAAAGTTGGCGGGAGTTCTCTTGTACCAGTAGATACAAGAATTATATCTGCAACAAACATAGATCCAGAAATTTTAATCAGAAACAATAAGCTGAGACTGGATCTATATTCAAGACTCAGCGTTTTACTATTAAGAATTCCCCCTCTAAGAGAAAGGCGGGAAGACATATCAGAATTATTAGGGTACTTTATTAGGATTTTTGAGCAGAAATATTCTGTTAAGGTTCCCAAACCTGATGAAGAAAAAATAAAAAAACTTATGGATTATTCTTGGCCTGGAAATGTAAGAGAATTACAGAATTTCGTTGAGAGAATCACAATTTTATACGGCACAGATTCATTTGAAGAAGCTTTTTGCGAATTTGAAGATCTTTTAGAAAGTGATCATTTGGCAATCAATCATAATGAACCCATTTTAAAAGAAATTGAGGCTCAGCTAGTGCAAATTCTCATCAAAAAAGGGAATTTCACCAAAACTGAAATAGCAAAGTTACTTGGTGTTAGCCGAACTTATTTGTGGAGAAAATTAAAAGAACTAGGCCTAGAATAGCTATAAAAACAAACTTAAGATGCCAAAAAGTAAAGGAAGTAAAGCAAAATTGAAAGTTATAACTTTGCTATCGGCACTTCTGGATAGGCGGTTGAAATTGCCTTCGAATAACTTCGAGATATAACCAACGAATAGCAAAGCTTGCAGCTAAATCAAATTCTCAGTGATTATGCTTTTAAAACTGAATATTTAAGGGGGGATTTCTGTGATTTTTGGGTATAACGATGAAGATCCCATTTGTGA
>DQYP01000088.1 GCA_011043375.1 Thermotogaceae bacterium
CGATAGGGAAGATGTTAGAAAAATTTTGGAGCCGGGAGGTCCAAGTTTTGAAGAGCGATTAAAAACAGTCAGAAAATTGAAAGAAGCGGGAATAAATACAGGTGTATTCGTAGGGCCTGTACTACCTATGAACCCGGAGAAGTTGGCTTATAGCCTTAAAAAGATTGTGGATCGTGTTCATCTTGACCCGCTGAACTACCCTAATCAAGTAAGAGCTTTATACAAAAAGTTAGGTTGGGAAAGCTGGCTATACAGAGATAAGTTTGAACAGGTAAAAGAAACCTTTGAAAGTATCTTCAAAAAGAAAAATATAAATTGAAGAACACAACGTCTTTTATTCCAGTAAAAGCAATCTTCAGCTCTTGATAGCTTGCTATTTTCAATTAGCTCTAAACAAAATTTCTTTTATCCGCTGATTAGCTTTTCACCGTCACGAATGGCATATTTCCAAATTTATGCCCATGCCATCAAGTTCTTGTGCTGTTTTGCACTGTTAATTTTACTTTTCGAATGTAACAAGACCTCTGAAGAAAAAAATGAATAGTTGACTGAACATTATACAAATTGTACGATATGTACTTCAATGTGAAAATATAGTTTGTGTAGTTGTCAACAACTAAAAGAAAAATCCTGAGCCAATTGTAGTAATTCAAACCATATTAATGCATATGGAGGATAGAGTTGTGTATTTCTTGATAATGTTAGCTAGAGGCTTGTTTTTTTGAATTTTGATTTGTCGAAAATAAGAATCACAAACATATAATTTTAAGGTATTCTGAGTGAAAATTCATATGAAAAGGCATCATGCAACTGTAGCAGTTAGCAAAAAGTGGCGCATTTGTATTGAAATAGAATTCGCAAAAAATGTTACTTGTAACATATTTTGGGGAATCAATCTGATTCCTAGATTTTTTGAAGGAGGGGAATTTATGAAAAAAGCTTTGTCGGTTGCATTATTCATAGTCCTGATATTCAGTTTTTTAATGGCAAAAGAAATTGTTCTAAGGGTAGCTTTCTGGGGAGGACCAGACGAAATAGCAATAGAAACAAGGAATCTTGAGAGGTTTATGGAACTTAATCCAGGAATAAAAGTTGAGTTAGAATCCATTCCAGATAATTATCGGGAAAAAATCCTCACATCAATTGCTGCGGGTACAGCTCCCGATGTTTTCTTACTAGATTCTGGCGATGTTCCGGCATTTGTAAACAACAATGTACTTTTGAATCTTCTTCCATATGCGAAAAGATATGGCGTTGATTTGAGTGCTTTTTATCCGAATGTATTGAAGATAGCAATGATCGGAGATCGGTTGTTGTACGCATTTCCAAAGGATTTCACCCCGCTAGTCATCTACTATGACAAAGACATGTTTGATAAAGCTGGTATTCCTTATCCAACATCAGACTGGACTTGGGATGATTTTTATAATATTGCTAAAAAACTCACTGTTGATGAGGATGGAGATGGAAGAACCGATCAATACGGTTTTGTGGCAAGAAAGTATTATTATCTTTACTCGCCCTTTGTTTGGTCAAATGGAGGAGATTTCATTGATCCAAATGGTGTAACTGCAAGTGGATATTTTAACTCTTCTGAGACAATTGAAGCCATGACATGGTGGGCAAATTTTATAAAAGAAGGAATATCTCCTTCTACACAGGGTGTTAGCACATTAGGTGGTTACGGAAAGATGTTCTTCTCAGGCAAAGTTGCTATGGTTGAATCTGGTCATTGGTTCTTACCGAGCCTTCTAGAATATATTGAAAGTGGCAAACGCGTTGGAGTTGTTGGATTGCCAAGAGTACCCGGTAAAGAAAAAGTAAATGTTATGTATGAATCCGGCTGGTGTGTACCTAAAACTTCGAAGTTCAAAAAGGAAGCAGTCTTGCTTGCTGCGTTCCTTGCTGGAGAATATGCCCAAAGAACCAGGGGGGAACTTGGATTAGCAATTCCCGCTGTAAAAACAGTTGCGGAGGAAATCGCTGTCGAAGATCCCTGGGATTTAGAAAGTGGGTATGTAGAAGAAGTGAAATATTGTAGGCAACCCTGGGGAACGATTTACGAATTCTGGGGACAAATCGATCCTTTGTATACTGATGCCATGGAAGAAATTATGATTACAGATAATGATCCAAAAGCGATTGTTGAAAAGTATACTGAAAGAATAAACGAAATTTTATCTGAACAGTTTTGATGTAATTTTATGTCGTGGGCTTTAAGCCCACGGCATTTAGAAAGAGGTGTTATTTTGAAAGCTAAGGTCTTGCTTTATATCGTTGCCATAGGAGTTTTGGTTATATTTTCGGCTGTTGTCCTAATAAATTTAGACTCGTTCAGTGTAAAAATCAGGAAGGCTTCGGCTAAAGAGATAGCTGGAGATGTAGCCACATCCTTTTCATTGTTGCGTCAAAACCTTCAAACAAAGTTAGAAGAATTATGGGAAAATCCTCCTGTACTGTCATCCGTAGATGACTATACAGGGTTAACTTTGAATGGACACATTAAATTCAAAGCAATTGCTTTGTTTTCAACTAATGGAAATGTAATTTCCAGAAATACTGATGATGACTTTCCAATGAAAGCTATTACTGAGAGCGAAATGTTTGAAGCAGTAGCTTTCGAAGAGTATCCATATAACAGTATTATTTTTGATCACAAGCCCATGTTAGTCGGTTTATTACCAGTTTATAATCTTGATGGTGATCCAGCAATATTAGCGTTAGGTGTGAACCTAGAAGATTTGATAGATCTTATGGATCAATCAGAAGATTTTCAGATAGCTATTTATGATTATACAACTAAGACTATCGGATCGTCCAAGCTTCCAAAGTCATTGGATAAAAATCTTTTTGATGTCATCGTTGGTTCGGAAGAACCTGTTGTTTCCAGTTCAAAATCGGACATATACGCAATATCTCCTATAAAAGACTATATGGATTGGGATATCATAGGTGCTTTTGGCATAAAGGAAATATTCTATCCAATTAAAATCTTCGCTGTTGTGATACTTATCACTTTTGCTTTTGCATCAGTAATACTCACTCTTTATTTTATTTTGGCCGGAAGGTGTAGATGGAAAGCGGTCTTTTTTGGCATGGTTATTCCGGTGTTGGCTGTTTTTATTTATTTCTCGTATTTAACGAATAATGTAACTGCTGAATACGCGAAAAGAAGCGTGCAGATATCTTCTAAAGTAGTGACAAATCTTCAGGACATAAAAAATCCGATATCCAGAAGTATATTCTTTGAAAATCAAATTTTAAGTTTACCTTTGGAATTGACGATAATAGATAGTTCTATGAACCTAATAAGAACAACAATGAACAATGGGGAAAGTTCCCGTACAATGAGTTTTAAACTTAAGTCTTTAACAGAAAGCGATACAGGAATAATCAAAGTTGGCAATTCACTTCATGTGGCAACGAAAATTTCTTTGGATGATACTTTTTTAATTCTTTCAAAAAAGTTATATAAATTTCAAGCTCCCGGGAAAATGAACAGCTTAGTAGTAGGTATAACTTTATTCATTACCATGATATCACTTGCACTTATTTCTTTTGCTGGGATAAACATTAGCAGACGAAGATACCTAAGCGAAAGTTTTGGTGCTTTTGCGTTTTTATTGCCATCTTTTATTCATTTGATGATTTTCGGATTAGCTCCTATTGGATTTGCACTTTACTTGAGTTTTCATCAGTGGAATATTGTAATTCCTGAAAAGCCATTTGTTGGCTTTGATAATTATGTGAAGCTGTTTGGCGATAAGTTTTTCTGGAACGCGATGAAAAACACAGCAATTTATACGCTTCATGTTCCGATTGGCATGGCATTTTCCCTCTTTGTGGCTGTTCTATTAAATCAGCGAATAAAAGGGATTTCATTGTTCAGGACAATTCTTTTCCTGCCTAGTGTAAGTTCCTTTGTTGCTGTAGCGATGATATGGCAGTTCATGTATAATCCGGAATTTGGCTTATTGAATGTGATTTTGTCAAAGCTTGGCCTTCCTCAATTGAATTGGTTGGGAGATCCTAAGATTGCTTTAATTTCAGTCATGATAGTCAGTATCTGGTCACAAATAGGGTATCAAATGGTGATTTTTCTCGCAGGGTTACAGGGAATACCTGCATATTTATATGAAGCTGCAAAGATAGATGGTTCAAATAAATGGCAGATGTTCTGGAAAATCACACTTCCACTGTTAAGACCCACAACATTGTTCGTACTTATTACATCTGTTATCGGTTCATTCCAGGTTTTCACAAGCATTTATATTATGACTCAAGGGGGGCCATTGAGAAGCACAGATGTTGTTGTTTATCACATCTACAAAAACGCCTGGGAATATATGAAAATGGGATATGCTTCTGCGATGGCGTGGATTTTAACTATCATTATATTCATAGCAACTCTGTTACAGATAAAATTCCTTGGAAAAGATGTCTCATATACTTAATGGAGGAATATGAATGAGAAGTAAAAAACTCAATGAAACCATTACCAAGTCTGTTGTTTATGTATTGCTAGCAATTTTGACGATTAGTATGCTCCTTCCTTTTCTCTGGATGGTGTCTACATCTTTAATGGAGGAATATGAAGTGTTTCAATTTCCCCCAAAATTAATTCCTGACAGTCCAAAATGGTCTAACTATAAAGAAGCATTGTCTTTTCTACCCTTTGATAGATTTTTTTTGAACACAGTAATCGTCGCTGTGGCAGTGGTTGTTGGTCAATTGTTTGTATGCTCAACAGCCGCTTATGCTTTTGCAAGAATGAATTTTCCGGGAAGAAATGTTGTTTTTGTACTATATTTGTCAACAATGATGGTTCCCGAGGCGGTTACCTTAATTCCAGGGTTTATCATCATTAATTGGTTTGGCTGGATAGATACTTTTTGGGCATTGATTGTTCCTTTTTTGAACAGTGTATGGGGAATTTTTCTATTAAGACAATTTTTGCTAACGATTCCAAAAGATCTAGAAGATAGTGCAAAAATTGATGGTGCATCAAGGTTTAGAATTTTTTGGCAAATTATAATGCCTTTAGCTAAACCTGCCCTTGCTACCCTTGCAGTGTTTACATTTCTTGGAACGTGGAGGTCATTTCTCTGGCCATTGATCGTTACGAGGAGCTTAAAGATGCGAACTATAGAAGTGGGAATTTCTGCTTTTCATAGTTTGTATTCCACTAACTGGCCATATCAGATGGCGGTCGCAGTTGTTGCAACCGTGCCTATTCTCATAATTTTCTTTGTTGCACAAAAATATTTTGTTAGAGGTATAGCTTTAACAGGACTGAAGGGATGATGGAGAAGACAAAATGGTTGATATTGATTTCCATAATCATTATTATCGTTCTTTTTGGTCCCTTTATATTTGGGATATTAGAAAATGAACTAGCCATAAAAGAATTGCGAAAGGGCAATTATGAAGTCGCTTTAAGACATATAAATCGAGCGCTTTCGGTTGATCAAAAAAATCCTCTATATTATTACAATGCTGCTGAAGCGCTGAGGTTGCTTGGCAAGTTCAAAGAAGCTATAGACGCTTATGAAAAAGCATCAAATTTGTCTCCTGGATTTGTGCAGGCGTATATACGTATACTGGATCTTAGTCTTGAAACAGGATGTCTTTCGAAAGCAGAAAAGTACCTCCAGCTTTGGAGAAGGTATGAAAAAACTGGAGAACAAGATAGATACTTAAAACAGATAAATGAATTGAAGAAGAACTAGCGAAAAAATTATAAGGGGGAGAGTATAATGAACTTTCTCAAAATAGATGGAAGACATATTGTTGACCAATTTGGAAGTAATATTGTTCTAAGGGGTGTTTGCTTAGGCGGATATTTAAATATGGAAAATTTCATAACTGGTTTTCCTGGGCAGGAAAGCAATCTAAGGAAAGTTCTCATAAGTGAGCTTGGTGAAAAGAGAGGAACTTTTTTTGTTGAAAGATTGCTCCGCCATTTTTTGAATGAAAGCGATTTTGAATTTTTGAAATCAATCGGCGTAAATGTTGTCAGACTTCCGATAAATTATCACCATTTAGAAAAAGATGAAAAGCCCTTTGAATACATCGAAGAAGGATTTGAAAAGATTGATAGAGTAGTCGAAATGGCAAAAAAGTGGGGAATATATGTTATTTTGGATCTCCATGTTGCACCGGGGTTTCAAAACAATGGTTGGCATTGTGATAACAGTATAGGTGTACCCCTTCTTTGGAAACATCCGCATTTTCAGGAAAGAACCTTAAAACTATGGGAGGCAATAGCCGCTCGATACGCTAATGAGCCAGCGGTAGCGGGATATGATATGCTCAACGAACCTTCTGCTCCTACTCCGAATCACTTAAGCAATTTTTACAGGAGACTTATTGAAAGCATCAGAGAAAAAGATCAAAACCACATCATTTTTCTCGAGTCAGATGTTGTGCTTCGGAAATTTAAAGGATTTGATGACTTTGATAGTAGCAATCTTGCATACTCTTCGCACAATTATCTTGATATGACTCTTGGTGGTAGAAGTTACCCTGGATATATGAGAGATAAATGGATTGACAAGAATGCAATTGAGGAAGAGTTTATAAGAACAAATGACTGGGTTCTTAAAAATAATTTAGCAGGATGGGTTGGCGAATTTGGTGCGATTTTTGATGGGACTGTCAAAGATATGCATAAAATTAATGCCTTATCTGATCAGATAGATGTTTTCGAGAAGCATGAACATAGTTGGACTATATGGACATATAAAGATGTCAATGTCACAGCGCCTGTGTACGTAAATCCTGAATCAGAATATATAAAGCGTATAGAGAGAATACTAAAAATAAAACATGAGCTTGGTACAGATTATTGGGGAACCCACGGCGGTGGTATTCTAAGAGAATTCAGAGATACAATAGGAATGAGAATATCCAGAACTGTGGGACACAATGGACTCGATATTGAAGGTATGAAATTGAATATCTATGAAAGAGGTTTATTGCCGATCGTAGGCGATTATCTTGCATGTTTATATGCAAACGCATTTTCAGACTTAAATACAGGTGGAATTGACAAGGTGCTCAAAGAAGCATTCTCGTTTGAAAACTGTGTTATCCGCCCCCATCTAGTTGAAGTTCTATCTAGCAAGATGAAACGTTTTGGTAGCGGCAAAATGTCATAAGTCCAGTAATAAGAGGTGATTTCCATGAACAGAAGCAAAAAGGCTGCATTTTTTGCGGTGAACAGCTTAAAGAAAATGATAGTTTTCGAGAATCTGGATAAACTTCCCGGAGAAATTACCCTTTCAAAGAAACTCGGTGTTAGCCGTGTGGTTGTTCGAGAGGCGATCAGGATACTTGAATACGAGGGGA
>DQYP01000242.1 GCA_011043375.1 Thermotogaceae bacterium
GTAAGGGCAGCTTCAGGAAAAAGAACTAACCCGGCACCGTTATCAGCAGCTTCTTTAATTAAGCTACGGATTATTAAAAAATTTTCTTCTTTGCTTGCATGGATTTTATTGATTGCAACAGCATATTTCATGAAGACCCTCCTAGCTATAATCATATATAAGAAATTTACCACAGTTCCTGGTGATAGTAAGAAGTTTCAAATTCAGAGTTTGCTATTAGTTGTTTAATGGCCCACAAGGCCTAAAATTCTATTTTGTATTTTTGGACTGATGTGTTATAAATTATTTGAGATTGATTATAATGATATGATATAAACATATAATGTTACATTGCAAGTCCATAAGATGCTCGAAAACAGACTTCTATCGTTCAATTTTCAACTTTTAAAAGGGGGTTTATGATTGAGAATAACTGTTTTACTTTCACATGAAAAAGATGCTGCTGAATTTCCTGATGAGTATCGAAGTGGTTTTATATCTTTATTTAAGTCTCTTGTCGAAGAGCAGAATGAATATCAAGAACTATATGCTTCTAAAAAACATAGACCATTCTGTTTTGCTGCCCGCCTTGGATATGAATGTACTCTAAATAACCATTCCTTCATTTTCAAGGGCCCTGTTAACTTAAATATTTCTTCTGGGGATCATGTGTTTTTTGCCAAACTTTTAAATACGTTTATTGCACGATGGAGAAAAGGTGAAATAGTGAGGTTATATCAAAATAAATTGAAAATTAGCAATATCAACATACTGCCACCAAAAAGAATAACCAAAAATATGATTGTTTGTAATTCTCTGGAAAGAATTGTACTGAAAGATCCTAAAGCCAGGGGAACCCGTTACCTCTCGCCATTTGAAAACTCCGATTATTTTAACCAAATCCTTTCAGAGTTTAGTAAAGATAAATATCGGTATTTTACGGGGAAAGAATCCGTTGGGAATCTTTTTTTAGAGCCAATTAACGGGAAGTTTGATTCTGTGAGACATTACGGTGGCCTTGTCTTTGGATACAGAGGGAGATTTAAACTCTATGGACCTCCTGAACTTCTTCAGTTTGTGTATGACTACGGACTTGGTCATAGAACTGGACAAGGCTTTGGCTTTATAGTAACCGGGGGAGAAGCTTTATGAAGTTTTATCCAGGCCCATGGTTTTACAATGCCGCGATAATAGGTTTTGCAAATTCGGTCTCCAAATATTTTGGAAATCGCTCTGTCGAATATCTTGACGATGGAACATTAGAAATAGAGGATAAGGTAATGTCCTTGCTACGCAAACCTGTATGGGAAGTTATTGATAACCTCCCAAAGTCGCTTCAACCACCTTCCACAAGCGGAAAGGGGCAAGATTTTATAGAAGAAGCACCGGTTAACGCATGGATGTTCATACTGGAAACAATCGAATTTCTTAAACAACCTGGAAATGCAGGAAAGAATTTTTTGAAAAAAATAAAAAATGCCGAAAAGCATCGAGACCCTTTTGAACTATTTCAAATTGTGCGCTCAAGATATTTCCTTAAAAGCGGTCCATTTGCTAATGCCATTAGTGCAGGTAATAAAGAAGAAAATGTAATTGGTTTAGTGACAAAACTTTTTTGTGGTAAAGAAGAAACCATTGATGAAAGAGTACATTGTTCGTTATGTGGAAAAGAGTTCAATGTACCAAAAGATCCCGATAGAATGTTCATGGACAACCGCATTTTGAAATACGCAGCAAGTTCAAAGGATAAATTTCCTGGTTTTCACTGGGGGTTTAAGCCGAGCATTCCTATATGTCCTGAATGCTTATCGATTTTATTTTACGGGCTTCTGGCATTTGTTCGCGGACCAACGGGAAAATATCTATTCATAAATGCGCATTCCTTCAAGCTAATGAAAGAATTGCACAAAGAACTAAAAGAGATCGCTACTAAGCGTTCCGTTGAAAGCCCTTCAAAAGTATTCATTCAGTCTGTCCTTAAGCAACTTTTTTTAATAGCCACCAGTTTCAGTCTCTGGAGCACTTTAACAATAGAAATGTATCAGATAACTTCGGATTTTTCGAGATCAAGTGTTACTTATATACCACCACATAAAATCGAGCAATTACTTGGTTCTGAAGAGATTAGCAATGCGCTCATGGCAATGCACAGTACGGAAATATTTGAGCATTTTATTCAAAATGATATTGGATGGTTATTCAATCTTTTGTACCTCCTTACCAAATACATAATCTCGCATGGCAAGGGAAGCATTGAAGAATTGTATTCATACATAGGTTCAAAAAATATGGAACACGCCAGTTATCTAATGAATGATTTACAGGTTCTCATATGTGGAATGCTATATAACGGGGGTGGTCAAATGGATCTCTGGAAAGTTAAGAAGGCTGCAATGTCATTACCGCCAAAATTGAAAGAAGATTTGGCAAAACTATCTTATCAGATACTTGAGAAGACAAGAACAGGGTCAAAAGATGATGCTCTATATCTTATAGAGAGAACTTTTGCGGCACATAAAACCATATTAACTGACGAAATTATAGATATTTTCGATGAAAAGAATGATGAAACATTCAAATTAAAGCTTTACACATTTATTGGAAGGATTTTTGAAAAATCTGAAAAAGGAGGAGAGGAAGAATGAGTCCGGAAAATGAAAATAAAATTATTGGAATAACCATATCCATTGTGTTCGAGAATTCTTCTATGAACCGTGATCAATCAGTAGGAAATATAATGACACTCAAAAAACTGACTATTGGAAATACTGATCACATCATGCTTAGCAGACAATGGATGACAAATAAAATAATCAATACATTAGTATCCCGTTTTCCAGATGACTGGAAACCAGCACCTCTTACAGTTGCGAAAAAGGTAATCCAATATGAATTGTTGAAGCCCGGAGAAAAGATAAAAGTTGTTGGAGATATTATAAATTATGCTGAACTTGACGCTTTTGGATATATGAGCACGGCAGAGAAAAAGAAACGAAAAAAAGAGCAAGAAGAAGAGGATTCTGACAAAGAATCTAATAAAAAAAATGGAATACAGGTAACTTTAACACGGAAAGCACCAGTATCTGCCACCAAGGCCATTTCTCTTTATCCGTGGAAAGGAGATATGGGATTTTACGCAAATCATGCTATGGTCTCTCGATATAACGAAACATCGCCCGAAGAACCTGCCACACCTGATCCTTATTCAAAAGAAGAATGCTACTCTTTATTTAAATTTAGCGTAACCATAGATTTGAAAATGTTGGGAGAAGATACATGGTTCTTACCCGATAATGTTATTAACAAACTTGATATCCCCAAAATAGAAGATAAATACGGCACCGTAGAATTAAATAAAGAAAAGAAATCACTTAAATTTAAGCTAAACCCAGAAACTAAAACCAAACGTGTCCTTCAAATCCTTGACGTTTTGAAGGATGGTCTTATTGCACATGGTTCCGGTGAGAATTATGGGATAATCCCTTTGTTTATTGTTGCAGCACCAGTTAAGATTCCAATTCCATTATTCCACAGCATCATACAAGTTAACCATGAAACAGGAAAAATTGTAGTAGAAGACATGCTGAACATTATCAAGGATAATGGCTATATTGTTCGTGAAGGAGATAAACCTATCGTTTATATCCAAAGCTTCCGCAAAGATATTCTTGATGAAAAAGATACTGAGGCATTGAGTGATTATTGCGGTTACAATGGTTTCAAAGATTATATAAAAGATTATATAGAAAATCATAAAAAGTAGGCGATCCATATGAAATCGCTGAAAATTGTTTTGCTGCAGGACTCAGCAACTTTCAGGATACCTAATACCTCGGGACATATTATTAGTTACCCACTTCCCATGTACTCGACGGTAATAGGTTTCTTGTGTACCGCAACGGGAAACCCTCAGAAGTTTCTTAGCAAAAGTTTCTCTCTCGCCATATATTCAAAATTTCAAACAAGATACATCGAGTATATTTGGTATAGGAATTTATACAAACAATATCATCTACAACGTTTTGGAAGCATAGATAATAGGATTTACCATGGTGAATTTGAACACATTGGTGGTCAATCTCCTATCACCAGGGACAGACTTCATAATGTGAAAACAATCATATATCTTCTCGCAGATGAAGAAGCAATGGAGCAAATAAAAAGCAACCTTGCTGGAAATGTTCCCGCTTTACATCTGGGAATGGCCGAAGATTTGGTTGTTCCAAAAAATGTCGAATATGTTTACTTAGACGAAAAACCTATTGAATATGTAGGTAAAGTCGATTATTATAGCTGGCTTCCACCAAAAGAAGCATGTTATTGCTTACCGAGCAATTACATTGAATTTCTTAGCAGAATTGCAGGTGTTACATGCTTGGTAAGCACCAAGTATAGGTTGGTCAAGATACATGACGTAACTATTCGTGATTTTTCATATATAAGGGCAAGGCTTTTCTCTCCCAGGGGCTTGCCCATAGAATATAATCAACCGTATAAGTTCCTTATAGATCGAACCGAAAATCTTCCATTATGGTTTTTGAAAATCGATGGTGGTGGTAAGGGTGTATAAAACTTCAGAGTTTCTTGCAAAATCAAATGGAGTAAATCTGGTGAACCATCTTAAGCATGTGAGCGAAATTTGCAAATATATCGAAGGAAAACACCCTAAAGAGCTTGAAATAATAGCCCTATTGCATGATATTGGAAAGATATATCCCACATTTCAAAAAAGACTTAAAAGTGATGTATACCCTGATGATTTTACAAATTTATTTCCTGATATTCCTCACAACATAGTGTCAGTATTTTGCTTTGACAAGAAAGAATTAACGCAAAAATATGAAGTGCAACTCAAACCTGCAATAACCGCTATCTTCTTTCACCATTGGCGAGAAGAAATGACAAGCCTATTGACGACGAATGAGAAAATAAAAGTCTTTGCAGAAAAAATAGTTGAAAATAAGGATGTTTTTAATGAAATATTGAATGATTTTGGCGAGGAACTTGGAATCAGGGGCATATTAAAATTGGATATGATCTTATTAGAAAACATTAGGCTCGGGGCTTCAATTATTGATTTGGACATCTTAATGCCTCCTTATAAAATGAAACTTTCAGTTCCAAGACATCTAAGTGGATACAAAGAAATAAGTAACATAATAAACCAATCTGGACTGCTAAAATATTCTGACCATTTCGCTTCATATATTGAAGATTCTGGAAATAATTTGAGCAAAGAAATGATAATAGCAGCTTCTTCATGGCACACGGATGACAGAGAGCAAATAGTTCTCAAAGAAATGAAAGCTAAAGGAATTAAAGACAGTGAAATTTGGCAAAAGCAAAAATTGAACTCAATTGATAATACAATACTAGTTGCCAATACAGGAGCCGGGAAAACATATTTTGCTTACATGTGGGCAAAAAACCGGCGGCTTGTATTCACTCTACCCTTAAGATCAGCGGTTAATGCCCTATATGCCCGTACCGCAGCCCTATTTTCTAGAGATAAGGAAAGTGTGGGGCTTTTGCATTCAGATGCAGATATCGAAAGTAGGCATCATAATGAAAATTTGAGTGGATTTAATATCGATGTTGCAAGACATCTCGCATATCCAAATATAGTTACAACTGGCGATCAGATATTTCCCGCTGCATTGCAATATCCGGGTTACGACAAAATCTATTCGATTCTCAAGAATTCTGCTTTAGTCGTGGACGAAGTGCAAGCTTATAACCCACAAGCAGCAGCAATTGTAGTAAAACTTCTTAAAGACGTCTCAGCCATTGGGGGAAAGTTCCTTTTAATGACAGCAACCTTACCACCACATATCCGAACCGAAATAGAATCACTTGTTGAAGAAAAGAATATAATTGATATTTATCCTGAAGTATTCATAAGAATTAGAAAACACAAACTAAGTATAAAATTGTCTTGCCTGGAAGATTCTGTCAGTGAATTTGTTAAGATAGCTTCAAAAGGAAAACGTGTGTTGGTTATAGCTAATACTGTAAAGCGGGCAACAAAAATATACAAGAAAATCATCGATATATCAAGAAATAAACCTGAAGTGGGTAAGATTCATCTTCTTCATTCCAGATTTACAGCACATGACCGTAGAGCGAAAGAAAAGGCAATCGAGGAAATATTTCCAAATAATTCTGAACCAAAAAGCGGAATATTTATAACAACCCAGATTGTGGAAGCCTCCCTCGATATTTCTGCGGATTATTTATATACAGATATAGCACCAATGGACAGTTTAATTCAAAGATTTGGAAGAATATTGAGGTACATTCGCAGTGAATACTCATATGAAGGTGATCCAAATATAATAATACACGTAGAAAGAAAAGGCAAAAAAGCTGACTTTAAAATATCAAATGCTGAAGTTTATCCTGAAGAAATTGTTTTGAAGACCTTAGATACACTATTAGAAATTCAAGGTAAAAGCAAAGAAGATTTGATTTCAGAAAAGCAAATTGATTTCACAAAAGCTCTTGACGAATCCATTAAAGGAAAACTTGTCGAAAAAGTATACTCGAATATAGAAAATACGAGTTATATTAAAAATTTTAAAGAAGCTCTTTCCATTCTTGAGTCAGGTTGGATGTCTGACAGGAAAAGAGATGCACAACGCATATTTAGGGATATAAACAGCGTAACCGTGATACCTTCAAATAAACTATGTGAAGCTATAAATGCTATTAAATCTCTTATCGAAAGCAATGAATTGACATGGATCAATTTCAAGGAAAAAGTGCTTAGTATTTACGCTATCACCATTCCTCAGGGAAAAAGGCGAAAATCAATTTCAAAGCTTGAAAGATATATAACGAAAAACTTCGATAACCCTTCCAATAGGCTATATAGATATTGTGAAGGTATTTATGTTTATGAAGAAGCTTTTTACGATGATTTGCTGGGCCTGGTTGAAAAATAAATGTCGACCTTCTATAAGCTCAAAACACCTGAAGATCGACATGATTACTGTAAAGCTTTTAGAAAAAGTATTTTGATTGATTAACCATATTGCATTAATGCAATTTTGGCAAAAAAATATGTGGTCTTTGACAAGTTCGACAAAAACATCTTTAATATTCCTCTGTAATACGCTGAATATAGGAAATATAGGAGATTAATATAGCAGTTTCAAATAGCAGTTCTGGAGCACTTTACAATCGTTTTCATATTAAATGGGTTATAAGTCAACCAATGAGGAATATAAACGTATGTGCGCCCTCCAAAAAATCAAAAATTTTCCCGTTATAAGTCAACCAATGAGGA
>DQYP01000117.1 GCA_011043375.1 Thermotogaceae bacterium
TAATTCCCTATAAATATCCAAATTGGTTTTTCCGGATTCTGAAAAAGCTGGTGCTGCAATTATTCCCATTACCTTACTTTCCTGCAACCATTTCAAGTAGATTCTTTCTTTATAGAGGTCTTCGTCAATATTGCAAACAATGAATCGGAAGTTTCTATGAAAAAGGACAGATTCAGCTCCTTTCAAGAAATTCAAGAAAAAATGGTTCTGGATATTTGGAACAATAATTCCAAGAATTCTCGGCCTTTCCTCAAGAATCGAAGGTAATTTGTCTATATATCCATTTTCCATAGCTTCATGGATAATCCGTTTTCTCAAACTATCACTAACTCCATCTTTATTGCTTAAGGCACGGGAAACAGTTGAAACGGATATTCCTAATTTCTTTGCAATTGTCGAAAGCGTACTTTTTTTCATATAACCACCAAATTTCCGCAATAATTTGCGTAATTATTCTATAAAAAGTTCATCATTAATTGCAACAACCACCTTTGCACAAAACAGTAAGCTCGATAATCCTAATCGTTCTTGAAAAGTGTTATTTGTTGAACATCACTTCTTAATGGATAACAAGCGATTTTGTATAAAAAAAGAGCTGGTGTACAATTTATACGTGTTCTTCCTATTTGTTTTGCGCTAATTTTTGCTTAGCTTTCTCAGTGCAAACAATTTATAACCATCAAATTTCTGACTGAAGGGGGTGTTAGTGTGAAAACAAAGTTTTTTCTTCTCATGCTTCTTGTTTTAGCAAGCGTTCTCGTCATAGCTGATACATCCGAGATCGCTGTTGTAGTTAAAATCACAGGTATTCCATGGTTCAACAGATTGGAAGAAGGTGTACTAAGAGCCGCTCAAGAACTGAATGTGAATGCGTACCAAGTCGGGCCAACAGATGCCGATCCTGCACAGCAAGTAAAGATTGTTGAAGATTTAATTGCAAAAGGCGTTGATGCAATTTGTGTAATTCCAAATGATGGTAAAGCTCTAGAACCCGTTCTTAAGAAAGCACGAGAAAAAGGTATAGTAGTTCTTACTCATGAATCCCCTGATCAACAGAATGTTGATTGGGACATTGAGGTAATTGATAACGAACTTTTTGGGAAAGTAAATTTTGAACGGTTAGCCGAATTAATGGGTGGAAAAGGCGAATTCGCTATTTTTGTTGGAAGTCTTACTGTCCCACTCCACAATTATTGGGCAGATGTTGGGCTTAAAATGATAACCGAAAAATACCCAGAAATGAAATTAGTTACTTCGAGAATTCCCTGTGGAGAAGATGTAAACCTTTCAAAACAAAGAACCCAGGAGTTGCTCAGGCAATATCCAAATTTAAAGGGTATTGTCGGTTTCGGTAGCCTTGGACCAATAGGCGCCGCTCAGGCATTGAAAGTAAAAAGGATGCCTGACAAAGTGGCTGTTGTAGGAACTGTTATCCCTTCACATGCCTCAGTTTATTTAAAGCAGGGCTATATTGACACTGGATACCTTTGGGATCCTGCAGATGCAGGTTACGCTTTGGTCTATGTTGCTAAGATGCTTTTAAATGATTTCTATGTTTTCGATGGAATGAGTATACCGGGATTGGGCCAAGCCACCGTTGAAGAAGGAAGTAAGGTAATTAAATTCAACAAAATCCTTGAAATTACTGCAGATAATGCAGATAGTTTAGGCTTTTAAAAAGACCTGAGGTTGGCTGGTTAAACTGGCCAACCTCTTTTCTTTAAGGGGAGGTTACTCATACAATGCATGAAAAAATCTTAGAAATGAAAAATGTTAATAAAAAGTATGGCGGAGTAAATGCTCTTAAGAACGTGGATTTCTCCTTAAAGCGTGGAGAAATTCATTGTTTGGTTGGAGAAAACGGTTCAGGAAAAAGTACATTGATAAAAATCATCTCAGGTGTTGTAAAACCAGATCCAGGGGCTGAAATAATAATTAATGGTGAGAAAGTAAAGCACCTCAATCCAAGAGAATCCGTTGAAAAGGGAATTCAGGTTATATATCAGGATCTTTCACTTTTTCCAAATTTAACAGTTGCAGAAAATGTAGCAATATCGGATTATTACAGAGGAAATATAAAAATGGTGAATCAAAAAGAAATGTATAAAAAAGCGATTAAAGCAATGAAAAAAATAGATATTTCTATAAATCCAAAAAAACTTGTCAGGGAGCTTTCTGTTGCCCAAAAACAGCTAGTTGCAATCTCAAGAGTAATAGCAACGGATGCAGAAATTCTCATCATGGATGAGCCAACTGCTTCGCTTTCCAAGCATGAAATAAATGAATTACTGAACCTTATAAAATCCCTCCAAAAACAAGGTCTCACAGTATTATTCGTAAGCCACAAGCTTGATGAAATAATGAGCATATCGCAAAGAGTCACTATACTAAGAGATGGAAATAAAATAGGAACTTTCGATGCATCTGAACTTGACGATCAAAAAATAGCTTATTATATGACGGGTAAAACATTTGATCAAAATGAAAAAAGAGGTACTGAAAAATTCGGTAAAAAACTCCTCGAAATTAAAGATTTGTGCAAAAAGAGGAACTATATGAATATAAACTTGGAGCTCAGAGAAGGAGAAATATTGGGCATTATAGGCTTAATTGGTTCAGGAAGAACGGAATTAGCGTTATCGATCTTCGGAATGAATTCACCTGATTCGGGAGAAATTTACGTACTTGGAGAAAGAGTGAATCTTAATTCCAATTATCAAGCTATTCGTTCTGGGATTGCGTATGTTCCAGAAGATAGGTTAAATGATGGATTGTTCCTTGCTCAACCTATTAGTACTAATATTATTGCTTCAATAATGGATCGATTAGTCAACAAAGCCAAGATATTTCAGGAAGATAAGATAAAGAAAGTTGTAAATAAATGGGTTCATGATATCGGAATTAAAACCGATGATCCGGAGAATCCTGTTAGAACACTTTCTGGCGGTAATCAACAGAAAACGGTTATCGCAAAATGGTTAGCCACAACCCCAAAAGTACTTATTTTGGACAATCCCACGGTTGGGGTAGATATAGCTGCAAAACATGGAATATATAATATCATAAAAGAATTAGCAAGTGAAAAATTAGGAATTATTCTTATAAGTGATGAGGTCCCTGAAGTATATCACAATGCCGACCGAATTCTCATTATGAAAAAAGGCAGAATTATCAACGAAGTATTTCCCGATGAAATAACAGAAGCAGAATTACAAGAAATGGTAATTGGTGGTGAGATAAATGTCTAGTTTGTTCAAAAGAAACGAATTTTATCTGGGATTGATTATACTGTGTCTTGTGATCTTTCTTTCCATAACAACGAATAGCTTCTTAACTATTGAAAATTTGTTGGAGCTCTTTACCAGTTATTCTTTTCTTGGAATAATGGCTGCAGGGATGCTGGTTGTTTTAATCTCCGGCGGTCTTGATCTATCTTTCACTGCCACAGCTACTATAAGTCAATATATAATGGCAACAACTATCATCAAATATGGAGGGAATCTTTTCATTGCCTTCTTGATTGGTGCAGGCATTGGAATAGCTCTTGGGCTTCTTAACGGTTTGCTCGTTCACTATATAAAAGTGCACCCCATGATAATTACAATAGCGACTTTGAACTTATTCAAAGGATTGCTGATGTTTTTTTCAAAGGGAAAGTGGATTTACAATTTTCCACTATGGTTCTCTGAACCATATGACATAATGGTTTTTAAAAATTCTGAAGGATACATTTATCCAATTTCATTGCCTCTCTTTATATTCATAGTCGTCCTGATTGTTACTGGCTTTCTGTTGAAATACACGATTTTAGGGAGAAAAATTTATGCAATGGGTGGTAATAAAGAAGCCGCAAGGCGAATGGGATTTAATTTATTTGCTTTAACACTATTTGTTTACGGATATATGGGATTTTTAGCTGGAATAGGATCAGTAGCTCACGCGTTAATGGTTCAAACGGTTGCACCAAACGCAATAATTGGAAAAGAGCTGGATGTAATTGCTGCTGTGGTTCTTGGAGGAGCAAGCCTTTTGGGTGGTTCCGGAACAGTTATCGGAACTTTTTTAGGAATAGCAATGGTCGCCATTATTTCAAACGCGGTAATACTTTTAGGAATTCCTTCTTATTGGTATATGATCTTCCTGGGAGCAATAATCATTACTTCCGTGAGCATAACTGCATATAACTATAAACTAAACATGAGAAAGGAGGCAGAAATTGATGTCGCTTAAGTCTTTTGGAAAGGTTGAAGTCTTATACAGAAAAAATCCAAATTCCTTTGTTTTGATCCCTATTTTCCTTATAACTCTTGCTCTTTTTTCTGTCTCCTTGCCCGGGAAATTTTTTACAGTATCAAATTTCAGCTCAATAGCTTTCCAGCTACCTGAACTTGGAATATTGACTATTGCCATGGCAATAACCATGCTGAGCGGTGGAATTAATCTTTCGATAATAGCCACTGCAAATCTTGCTGGCATAATAATGGCAACTATTATGAAGAGCCAATCGCTTGTTGCGAACTTATCCGGTGTAAATTTAGTCACGCTAGCTATCGTGGTTGGATTAAGCACATCTGTCATAATCGGATTTATCAATGGAATCATAATTTCTTATATCGGCGTATCACCGATCCTCGCAACATTAGGAACAATGACACTTCTTAATGGTATCTCTATCCTGACAACAAAAGGCTATGTAATTTCGGGGTTACCTGATGAAATGATTGCAGTGGGAAACAATAGTATTTTAGGAATTCCCATACCATTTATAATATTTATAATCATAGCAATTGTTATAAATTTTTGGTTGAGGAAAACCACGTCTGGACTTAGCAATTATTTAGTAGGCTCAAATGAAAATGCTGCCAATTACTCTGGAATAAACACTAGAAAAGTCTTGCTAAAAACCTACACTATCTCTGGACTGTTAAGTGGTATTGCTGCCATTATTATGATATCCAGATTTAATTCTGCAAGAGCTGGTTATGCGGAATCTTATCTATTAGTAACCGTGTTAGCTTCTGTCTTTGGAGGCTTTGACCCTAATGGAGGGTCCGGTAGAATCCCTAATTTGATATTTTCGCTCTTTATTTTACAGATGGTAGCTTCTGGTTTGAATTTGTTGGGAATAAGTTCTCATCTTGCAGGTGCATTATGGGGAACCATTTTAATAGTAGTCATGCTTTTACAAAACAAAAGAAAGAACGAATCTTGATATAGACTCAATAAAACGGAGGTAACCTGTGAAAGAATCAATAATCGCTGTTGACCTTGGAACAACAGGTATTAAAGTTTCAATAGTCGATTTTGAAGGGAATGTTTATGGTTCCGCTTATAATGAATACCCGTTAATAACGGTTTCTTCTGGTCAGGCAGAGCAAAACCCGTTGGATTGGTGGAACGGTTTAATAAGCTGCATCAGAGAACTGCACGAAAAAATCGAGCTTTCAAAAATCAAAATCACCGCTATTTCATTATGTGGGCAGATGCATACTCATGTGTATCTTGATTTTCATGGGAATATACTCGGTAATGCTATCACCTGGCTTGATCAAAGAAGCTCAGAGGTAATTGACAAATGGAAAAAAGAGGGCATAGACGAAGCGCTTTTCGAAGAAACCTGGATTTACCCTACAACAACCTATACAGTACCTCAGGTCCTTTGGACGAAAAAAAACAAACAAGAACTTTTTAATAAAACTGACAAAGTGCTGATTGCGAAAGATTTTCTCAAATATCTATTAACCGGAAACATGGTAACAGATCCATCAGATGCATCAGGGACGGGAACTTTTGATATCAGAAATGGGAAATGGTCTGACAAGGCTTTTGCAATAGTCGGTTTAAGAAAAGGATTGTTCCCTGAGGTTTTGCCTTCAACCTCTATTATTGGTTATCTTTCCGAAAGCTCTTCAAAAATTTTAGGATTATCTTCTGGGATTCCTGTTATTAATGGCGGCTCAGATCATTCGATATCGGAAATAGGCTCAGGAATGTTAAATGAGGGAAATGCGTCATGCGTAATTGGGACTGCTGGAGTATTTGCGGCATGTTCCTCAAAACCAATTGTTGACAGACAAAAGAGGATAATATGTTGGAAATACCCATTGGAAGGGTATTGGGATTTGCTCGGGGTTACCCAAACTGCGGCATCCAGCTTGACCTGGTTCAGGAATTCCTTTGATCCAGATGGCGGTCAAGAAATATTCGAAGAATATTCGAACATGGCCGCAAATGTTACCGTAGGCTCGGAGGGCTTGATTTTTCTTCCTTATCTTATGGGCGAAAGAACCCCACATTGGAATCCCGATGCAAGCAGTGTTTTTTTCGGGATAAAAATTACGCACAAAAAACCTCACTTTGTCAGGGCTATTATGGAAGGCGTTGCTTACTCGTTGAAAGAATGTTCACTTATCATGGAGGAACTAGGTGTTAATCCTGGCAAAATCAGTCTTATTGGTGGTGGAAGCAAAAGCGGTATTTGGCAAAAGATAGTCACAGATGTCTTAAATAAAGAAATTTCAATCCCAAAAATTAATGATACTAGCATCTTAGGAAATCTTATTCTTTCCATGCTCGCGTTGAATCACTTTAAAAAGCCAGAAGATGCTGAAGGTTTAATAAAGTCTACAAAGAGAATACTACCAGACCCCAAAAATGCTGAGAAATACGAGATGCTTTTTCAAATTTATAGAGAGATATATATGAAAACAAAAGATTCGATGAAAAAACTCGGCGAAATGTAAAGGCAGAGTGTATCACATATTTTGTGCAAACCGAGTGCATAACATTTTTTGTATAAACTCCAAACTCCAGATTAGACAAAGGATTTTATCTCGTTTATCTATTTTTCCGGTTCATTTTCTAGTTAGATTGTTAATGGTGAGATATGCCAGTTTCATAAGAACCGCATCATTAGGGAAAACACCTCTGTTCTTTGTTACCTTCCTGAGTTAGCCATTCGGAGATTTCCAGTTGCAAATAGCAATCAAAAAGTAGTTCTTCCGCAGAAGTTATGAATTAAAGCATGAATACTTCAACTTTTTCGGAAAATTTGGGAACCCTTTCAAACTTCCCAATTGTGTTTTCGCTCTTGAATTCGTCTCCTCTTTTGTAGCTTTATAGGTTGCAATGCAATCATCAAAAAGCCCGCTTATTGCCAGAAGCAATGAGCGGGAAGATTTAAAGCTAACTATGTAATAATTTACCGGATTTTTCCGGTCGGGGTCCTATCCAAAAGGTGCTTGAGA
>DQYP01000205.1 GCA_011043375.1 Thermotogaceae bacterium
GAACCGCGGCTTCTTCTGGGTCATGGCTCACTATCAAGGCACTTTCTATCTCTCCTCTCAAAAGACTCTTTAAGAAATCCATGAGAGAAAATTTTGTTTTTAAATCGACAGAGGAAAAAGGCTCATCCATGAGAACGAGTTGGGGTTTTACTACCAAAGCCCTGGCTAAGTTCAATCTTTTTCTCATGCCACCACTCATCTTACTGGGTTTAATATTCTCAAAATTTTCTAATTCCACTGTTTTTAAAATTCGCTTTGCAATCGATGAATCTGGATTTTCCATGACAAATAAGATGTTCTGTAAAGCAGTTTTCCAAGGAATAAGCCTATCATCCTGAAAAACGTAAGCGATCTTATTCGAAGCAACTCCAATAGAGCCAGAAGTTAAGGTCTCTATCCCAGAAATTATATTCAAAAGAGTCGTTTTTCCGCAACCAGAGGGGCCACACAACACAACGGTTTCTCCCTTTTCGATGTCAAAACTTATATTCCTTAGAACCTCCAAAGTTCCAAAATTTTTGCAAACATTTTTCAATATGAGAATTTTCTCTCTATCGATCTCAAAAACACCTCACTCGCTATTCCAAGTAAAACCAATAAAACTGTGTAGGCAAAAACATCCACCGTTTCAAGTTTACTTTTGGCCCACGCTATTTCTACTCCGATTCCTCTTGAACCAGCCATAAACTCAGCAACGGCAACGGATTTCCACAACAATCCCGTTGAGACTGATATAGCCGAAACCACAAAAGGGAACACGGAACCGAGATAGATGTCCCTAAAGATCCTCGATCTTTTAACTTTGTATATCTTTGCCATCTCGACGAGCTTCTTATCTATATTTAAAACCCCTTCATATACATTCAAGGTCACTATTGGAAAGAGTGTCAGAAAAACTATGACTATCGGACCTTTATCTCCCACTCCCCACCACAACATTGCGAGTGCAAGCCAAGAAATTATGGGAACGGATTGGACAACCGATATCAGAGGTCTCAAAAGCTCATAAAAGACCTTATTCAGCCCCATCAAAAAACCGGTAAAGAAGCCAGCCGCCAAAGCCATAAAAAAGCCGATCATCGCTTTTAGCAATGTGTTCAAAAGAGGAGGAAATATCCTCCCCGATATTATGAGTTGTGATAATCTTTTAAAGGTATCAATCGGTGATGGAAGTAAGAGTTGGGAATTAATCCAAATGGATACGATTTGCCATGCGACGAATATTAAGACGATACCCATAACCTTTTTCAATTATCATCACCCAAGAAAAAGAATTCCTCATCTGGAATTCCACCTATGATTTCAGGATCGGTACTTGTTAATTCTTTAAAATAAAGCTCTATTTCTTCTTTACAATTCTTCGAATACACGAACTCAAAGCGAGAATTTTTCATCGCACTCTCCAAAACCTTTGCTGGAAAATTTCCCATGATCTTTGAAACGAATTCCACCGCTTTATCTTCATTCTTGAACAACCAGTTCAGTGATTTTTCGTATGCAGTGATGAATTCTTCAAAAAGATCTGGATTATTTTTTAGAAAATCTTGTCTAATGAATATCCCTGAAATTGGGATTCGTTCTTCTTTTAAACCAACAGCTTTTGCCCATTCACTTTGAATATCGATGAGTATTCTACAATCCTTTACTTTGAGCAAGGCAAGGCTGACAAAAGGCTCTGGTAAAAGCGCGTATTTCACTTTTCCTGAAGACAGAAGAGCAACAATCTCAGGATTATTGGCGTATTTTATTGTAATGTCCTTATTCACTTCCAGCCCATATTTCTTGAAGAAGTACCTCATTATGGCGTCTCCTGTTTGTCCTGGCCCAAATGGCGTATAAATCTCTTTGCCTTTGAGATCTTTAAAACTCTTCACATCGTATGACGTTCCGATCAAATAGAAAGCCTTCCAAGTTGATACGGCAACGAGTTTTATAGGGACTTTCTTATTATAAAGGATTGCACCAAGTGATACAGGTAACAATGCAATATTTGCTTGTCCGCTTGATAGCATTGCAACAGCTTCATCTGGATTTTTCCAAATCTTAAGTTCGATGTTTTCACTGGTTTTTATTTCTCCAGAGAAAAGCCCTGCCGCTGGTAACAGAGTGGGACCAATGGGATTTATGAATACACCTTGCGAAAAAATCAAAGCATTAAAACCAAGCAACAATAGAATCAACAAGATTCTTTTCATTCACAACACCTCCTGTTTTGTTAACTTTCGATTCCTTCAACTTCCCACCAATGATAGAAAATTTCGATATGGAAAAGTCCATAAATTATTATACTTCTTGTGTGGCGTTAATTTGATTTTAAAAAAGTTACCAATCATTGTTGAAAAAATTAACAACAAATAAAGTCTTGATTTTCCAATCTATCTTCTGATAAAATTCTTGACAATATAAATAAAAATTTTTTCTGTATTTGAATTACAAAAACTTTGTTGGGGGTGTGCAGTATGCGTAAACGTACATGGTCTTTAGTAATTTTGTTAGTCAGTCTTTCCTTCCTTTTGATTTTTGCTGGTGAAGCTCCTAAGTACGGTGGAAAAGTCATCTATACGATGGGAACAGATGCCAAAACCTTATTGCCTCCTCATATTAACGATAGTCCATCGGGTGAAGTCGCTCGACATATTTTTGAAGGACTTGTGGAGTATGACGAAAAATTGAACATCAAGCCTTTACTTGCTGAGAAATGGGAAATGAGTAATGATGGATTGACCTACACTTTCTATCTTCGAAAAGGTGTGAAGTTTCATGATGGTACAGATTTCAACGCTCAAGCAGTGAAAAAAACGTTTGATTTTATAATCAATGGTAAGCTCAGAAGAACGAATATATACAAGAAAAGAATAAAAGAAGTTGAAATTGTTGATGATTACACCGTTCGTTTTCATTTGAAGGCACCATTCAGTGACTTCTTGAACTATATGGCTTCCACAAATGCAGATATACTATCACCAAAAGCCATTGAAAAATATGGTGATGATTATGGTGAATTTGGTAAATATCCAGTTGGAACTGGTCCATTTGTTTTTGTGGAATGGAAACCAGGTGAGAAGATAGTATTGAAAGCAAACGAAAATTATTGGGGAGGTAGACCTTACCTCGATGAAATCGAATTTCGGGTAACTCCTGAAGATGTAACAAGGGCCCTTCAAATTCAATCAGGGGATGCTCATGTAACAACCAGGGTTCCACCCGTTATGTACAATGCACTTAAAAAAGATCCACGAGTGGTCATAGAGAGAGTACCAGAGACAAGAGTCATATTCCTAGGGATCAATACAATAAAAAAGCCTCTGGATGATATTAGAGTTAGGAGAGCTTTGAATTACGCAATAGACAAAGAAAAAATCTGCAAAGTTGTCCTACAGGGAATGGCTTTTCCTCTAAAATCACCTATTAGTGAATTGTTACCTGGCCACTATCCGGTGGGGGCGTATCCGTACGATCCTAAAAAAGCAAAGGAGCTTTTGAAAGAAGCTGGCTTTGATGAAAACCACAAGTTGAAACTCGAACTCGCAACTCCTAAGGGAAGATATCTGATGGATTATCAAACTGCACTTGCGATCCAAGGAATGTTGAAGGAAGTTGGTGTAGAAATTGATGTACGTCCTATGGAATGGGGTGAATATATAAACTACCTATTTGCAGGTAGAGAAAATGCAAAATACGATATATATCTATTGGGTTGGTCGGATACACTTGCTTCTAATGTGATTGATCGACTCTTCAGCTCTACGAATGTTCCACCTCTTGGAGAAAACATTGGTTTTTATTTCAATCCAAAAGTTGATGAATTGATAGAAAAAATATCGAGAGCAATTGATCCCAAGAAGAAGGATGAATACCTTGCAGAAGTTCAGAAAATCATCATGGCTGATGCACCGTGGATCTTCCTTCACAACGTTCAAGAGCTGATCCTTTATAGAAAAGGGTTAAAGGGTCTGATTTGGCATTCCAGTGAATTCCTCGATTTGAGAAAAGCATGGTGGGATAAATAAAAATCAAAATTCCATAACAATTGGGGGGAGGAGATATCTGCTCTCCCCCATTTTTAGATCTTTAACGCCAAGGGTGGTGTAGTCGAGATGCTTAGATTCATAATCAGGCGGCTCTTACTTTTAATACCAATATTGATTGGTGTTTCAATTGTATCTTTCCTCATGGTCCATTTGATACCCGGCGATCCTGCAAGAATACTCGCTGGTCAAAATGCAACCCCCGAAGACGTTTTGGCTATAAGGGAAAGATTTGGACTCGATAAACCTCTGACAATTCAGTATTTCATGTTTATGAAAGCTCTCATTTCGGGGAATGTTAAATCCCTCCGAACAGAAAAAAATGTCATGGAGGAAATACTTCCAAGATTTTTAAATACATTGCAGCTCTCTCTTGTAAGCATTATCATTTCCGCAACGATGGGTATCTTCTTTGGCATAATCGCTGGTGTTAAGAGAAACACATGGGTGGATAATTTGGTTATGGGATTCTCATTGTTTGGAGTCTCGATGCCTGTTTTTTGGTTGGGTATATTGTTGATGTTGATATTCGCAGTAAAACTCGGTTGGCTTCCTGCAGGCGGAAAAGGAACTTGGAAACACATTATACTGCCTGCGATAACCCTCGGAATGGCAACCTCAGCGATAATAGCACGAATGACACGTGCAAACATTTTGCAGGTATTTCATCAGGATTATATAAGAACTGCTTATGCTTTTGGAATCTCCGAAAGAAAAATAATATACAAATATGTCCTTAAAAATGCGTTGATACCGATTGTAACTGTCGTAGGACTCCAATTTGGATATTTGCTTGGTGGGGCGGTATTAACTGAAAGTGTCTTCGGATGGCCTGGAGTTGGTAGATTGATCGCCGACTCCATTTTTACAAGGGATTACACTTTGATACAGGTGGGAGTTATGTTCATTGCTGTAATATTCGTTCTTATAAATCTTCTTGTGGATTTCACATATGCGATTTTGGATCCAAGGATAAGGTATGGTCAGGGGTGATTCGCTAATGAAAACTGCAAATTTGGAGATAACCAATGTGATCTGGAAACGAATAAAGAAGAATCGAATGGCACAGGTTGGTGCGTATTTAACGATATTTTTCATAATAATTGCAATATTTGCTCCTATAATATCGCCCTATGATCCAACGGAGCAACACTTTGAGGATAGTTTACAAGGTCCATCATGGAAACACTTCTTTGGAACTGATATATATGGAAGGGATGTTTTCAGCAGAGTAATATACGGTGCCAGAACGTCTTTGAAAATAGCAGCCATAGCTGTTTCAATTTCACTGATCATTGGCAGCCTTCTCGGAGCGATTGCTGGTTTTTTTGGAAGATTCATTGATGAGATAATAATGAGATTCTTCGATATCTTACTCGCCTTTCCCTCGATACTCCTTGCAATAGCTATAATGACGATACTCGGTGCGGGTGACAAAAATTTGATTATAGCATTAGCGGTCTATTCGATTCCCCAATTTGCAAGAATAGCAAGATCCTCTGTGCTATCTGTCAAGCGAAATGAATATATTGACGCTGCACGAGCCATAGGTGAGGGACCTTGGTCAATACTGTTCCGTTATATCATCCCAAATTCCTTTGCACCTGTACTCGTCCAAGCTTCTATGAGAATGGCAACTGCCATTCTCGGTATATCCGGTCTGGGATTCTTGGGGCTCGGTGTTAAACCACCAACGCCAGAATGGGGAACAGATTTGAGTCTTGCTTTAACTTACCTCTATGTTGCTCCTCACCTTGGAATATTCCCTGGGTTGGCGATTTTTTTGGTCGTCATGGGGTTCAATTATTTAGGTGATGGATTGAATGATGCGCTAAATCCGAGATTAAAAGATAGGTGATGCCGATGCAAAGCAACAATGAAAAAATTTTAGAGGTAAAAAACTTGAAAGTGTATTTCGATACAGAAGCTGGTATGGTCAAGGCTTTGGAAGATGTTTCCTATACGATATATAAAGGTGAGGTCTTGGGATTGGTTGGAGAGACAGGGTCAGGAAAGTCCATATCTTCACAGGCAATAATGGGATTAATACCTCAACCACCGGGAAAGATATTGGGAGGACAGGTATTATTCGAAGAAGAGGATCTATTGAAAAAAAGCAAAAAAGAACTGAGAGAAATTCGTGGAACTAAAATCGCCATGATATTCCAAGAGCCCATGACCTCTTTGAATCCTGTTTTCACAATAGAACAACAAATGATGGATGTTTTGATGGCTCACAATGGACTGACAAAAGCACAAGCAAAGGAAAAAATACTCGATGCCTTGAACAAGGTTAGATTACAAGATCCAGATATAATTCTAAAGAAGTACCCACATCAATTATCCGGTGGAATGCGTCAAAGAATAATGATAGCTATGGCACTTTCATGTAATCCATCCCTTCTAATCGCTGATGAACCAACCACAGCCCTTGATGTTACAATACAGAATCAGATACTTGGGCTTTTAAAAGATGCTCAGAAAAATTATGGATTGAGTGTTCTATTGATAACCCACGACCTCGGTATTGTTGCACAAATGTGTGACCATGTGGCGGTAATGTACGCAGGTTATATTGTTGAATACGGAACAATAAATCAAATATTTGGAAATCCCTTGCATCCATACACTAAAGGCCTTTTGAGCGCTATTCCTCCTATAAAGGGAAATGCAAAAAGATTGAGAGTTATAAGGGGGCAAGTCCCTGATCTCATACATCCTCCATCAGGCTGTAGATTTCATCCAAGATGTGACAACTTCATAGAAGGTGTATGTAATGTGGAGGTCCCAAGGCTCAAAGAAATTAAAGGTGATTCAGGACACACCGTTGCATGTTTAAACCCTCTTAAAGGGGGGAATTTGAAAGATGAAGAATGAAAATATAAAGTCCATCTTGAAAATAGAGAAGCTAACGAAAAAGTTCAAGGTTTCCAATGGATTTTTAAAACCCAAGAGCTCCATAACACCTGTGAATAAGATCTCTTTCGATGTTAAAGAGGGCGAAGCACTTGGCCTCGTTGGAGAATCTGGTTGTGGTAAAACCACGACTGGACGGATGATCGTCAAGTTACTACAACCAAGTGCTGGAAGGATATTTTTTGAAAATGTTGACATAACACATATGAAAGAGAAAGAGTTCAAAAGATACAGGAAAAATATTCAGATAGTATTTCAAGATCCATTTTCTTCACTAAACCCCAGAATGAC
>DQYP01000191.1 GCA_011043375.1 Thermotogaceae bacterium
CGTTCGGGATGACAAATGCATCACATTCGTTTGGGATGACAAATACGTCATATTCGCTCGGGATGGTAATAAGGAAAGAGTTCGGGGATGTACTTTTCTTGTTGTCATTCCGATGGAGCGTTAGCGACAAAAGATCCTTTGCTTACGCTCAGGATGACAAAGGGAAAGAGTTCGGGATGACATTTTTTGTTTTTGTCATTCCAATAATGCTTTTCTTGTTTTTGTCGTTCCGATGACATTTTTCTTGTTTTTTGTCATTCCGAGGAACGATAGTGACGAGGAATCTTATTCTAACAAGCAATAAGATTTTTATATCAATACTCTTAGCTAACAAAATCAAAGTATTAGGAAAGTGTTCCCTATTTAAAGAATAATAAGATTTTTGATAAATTTCAATATCTTTAGTTAACAAAATCAATAAGCCCCAAGAGGGGGCTTATTTGTTTAAAATCATATAAATTTTTTGTCGCTCATTATTGACTTGTTCCACTTGAGCTCAAGAATAGATATATTCCAAGACCGAGTCCTGCTGCTCCAAGAACCATACCGGCAACTCCAAGTATGGTAGCCGTGTTGATTTTCCTATCGAGGCTCTTTGAAACCTCGTCGACTCTTTCGTCTGTGTAAGCAACCCAAGGTGTTTGAGCTAACTTCCTTTCGATATTGGAAACCTTGACTTCCAAATTGGAAACGGAACCAGAAAGTACTCCGATTTGTTCAAGTGACTTGTTGAGATCTTCTGAGATTTTCGGCAGTTGTTCCTCTACACTCTTAACTTTCTTATCAAGATTTATTATATCCTGGCTATTCTTTGCGGCTTTCAGTGAAAGATTCGAAAGGGCAGTTTCGTATGTTTTTAAAGTGTCATTTATTTTCTGAACGCTTTCCATAGAGGAAGACATGCTTTGAACCTTTGCATCGAGCTCATTCAACAAAGCTGAGAGCTGTGATACATCAGTGTTTCCAACTAACTCCCTGATTTTATCTGTCTTACTTTCAACCACAGCAAGTCTTTTAGTGAGATTTTCTACGCTCGCTTCTACACTCTTTGCAGTACTCTCAGCACTCTTTGCCCTACCAGATGTCGAGGCCGTTTCAGCTGCAATGGTTTTAACCTGTTCATCTAATTGAGACTGAACTGTTTCAATCCTTCCCAATCCCAATTCCAATTTGTTCAGTCTCTGTTCTAACTCAGCTAATTTTTGATCCGAACCTCCCGAGATCTTAAGATTACTGAATTCATCTTGTAAAGTTTGAACTTGATTTTGAAGTTGTTGATACATATCCGTTGATCTTGAAACAACGGTTTTCAATGCCTCTACTTCGTTCATAACTTTGCCAACATCATCGGAAGAAGCGTAAGGTAAACTCTTCGAAAGATAATCGATTAATCTCTTGAGTGCCAAAGCAGCTTGATATCTTGTCAGGGGTTGATTACCTTGAAATGTGCCATCTGGCATACCACTGAGAACCCCCGCCTCAACTAAGGTTTTTACAGCATCATATGCCCAGTGATTGACTGGTACATCTTTCAAGGGTAACTGGGCAAAGGTAAGTGCTACAGATAACATGAGGATAGCAAATGCTATGAGTTTCGCCTTCATTTAATATCCCTCCTTCTTTTTATAAACCTCTAATATACGGTTCGATTATAACATGCTGATTTCCTACCTAAAATTATATCTGTTGCCATCTTTCATCGAAAATTATTTCACAACTATCATCTTTCAGATCTGAGTATAGATCCCTTATTGTTCTTTTGAAAACTGGATGTACAAAGTCCGGAGCAATTTCGAACATCGGTCTTAAAACAAAATCTCTGTTCTGAAGATCTTTATGAGGAATCGTGAGTTCTGGTTTTTTATAAATCAAAGAGTCGTAAAACAATATATCGATGTCTATTTCGCGTGGTCCCCATTTGAATCGCTCAGTTCTCCCGAGTATTCTCTCTGCTCTCTTGAAAAGTCCGAGTATTATTTCTGGCACGAAGTCCGTTTCAAACAAAATAACACAATTCACAAAGTCGTTTTGATTTTCAAAACCATAAGGTTTAGATCTATAAAGGTTTGATTTTTTCACCATCTTTATTCCAAAATCTTCCAGAAAATCTATTGCCTTTGCGAATCTATCAACTACGTCTCCAACATTACCACCAAACCCTGCGTATAGTTCCAAATCAATCACCACCATTCATCTAATGAAACCTTATCTGAGCATCAATTCCCTGCTCACTGACTTTGAACAAGACATATAGGTATCCATATGGATCTATTTAAGTTAACTGGAATTGAATTGTGTACAGTTCTTTATAAACACCATTTTTCATGAGTAATTCCTCATGGGTCCCGATCTCCACAACCTTTCCATTGATTATAACAATTATTTTATCGGCATTTTTTATAGTTGATAATCTGTGTGCTATCACTATAGTCGTCCTGCCCTCCATGATTCTCTCCATTGCTTTGAGTATGAGATTTTCAGTTTCGCTGTCTATGTTTGCTGTTGCTTCGTCGAGGACAACTATTTTCGGATCAAACACCATTACCCTTGCAAGCGCTATCAATTGCCTTTGACCCGCTGACAGGATTGCTCCTCTCTCCATGACTGGTTCTTCAAAACCCCGTGGAAGCCTCTTTATGAAATCAGCAACCCATGCTCTCCGTGCCGCTTCGTAAATTACTTCATCGGGTATGTTCTCATTGAGTTTTATGTTTTCCTTCACCGTCCCAGAGAAAAGAAAAACATCCTGAGACACAACACCTATATGTCTTCTCAGTTCTTCAAGAGGGATATCTTGTATATTCACGTTATCGATGAGTATTTTTCCCTTTTGAGGATCGTAAAACCTCGTGAGTAGTTTGATTATTGAAGTTTTACCTGCACCTGTTGGACCAACTATCGCTACCTTTTCACCTTTTTTGACTTCAAAGCTGATGTCTTTCAATACCCATTCTTCATCATTGTAAGCGAACCAGACATTTTCAAATCTCAACTCACCTTGAGGTTTGAAAGAATATATCTTCGGCTTGTTTTTAACGCTCGGTTTTGTATCCAATATCTTGAAGATCTTTTCCGCAGATGCCATCGCTGATTGCATTATATCGAACTTTTCCGAAAAATCTCTGATGGGTCCAAAAAGCATCCCAAGATAACTCGTGAAAGCATAGAGAATACCGAATTCCATTTGACCTCTGATGATACCTCTGCCACCATACCAAATCAAAAAACTCAATCCCAAGAAGTATATGAGATCTATCAAAGGTCTGAACAACCCAAACACTATAACCCGTTTTATCAAAGCATTGTAATAACTTTTGTTTATCTCATCGAACTCCTTTTTTGTCCTTTTCTGTTGCATGAAAAGCTGTATTATCCTTATTCCACTTATCCTTTCGGAAATGTAGGCATTTATCCTCGCCAATCTTGTTCTAACTACCCTGTATATTTTCCTCTGAAAAATTCTAAAGAGAACCACGGAGATAACTATGAAAGGAATAGTGGCATATGATATCAAAGCGAGTCTTCTGTCTAAAAGAAACATTGCAACGCATATTCCCACAAAAGTGAAAACATCTTTAACTACACTCACGATAACGCTCGTATACATTTCATTGAGATTCTGTGTGTCGTTGTTCACCCTTGTAACCAGTCTTCCAACCGGGTTGGACTCGAAGAACTTCAAATCCAATTTCAAAATATGTGAAAACAATTCAACACGTATGTTATGTATTATCTTTTGACCAGCTAAATTCAGAAGAAAAACTTGAGAATAGTTTAGAAAGAAAGAAACGATCAATATACCCACCAGAGCGAGTGAGAAAATCACTATTTTGTTCTTATCGTTGTTTCTTATCTTTTTCAAAATATTTGAGTCGAGTTTTTCTTTGAGAATAACGGTATCACCGTTAAGATTCTTCAAGATTATGTTTCCATCTTTCTCCAAGACTTCGTATCCACCGTGCACTTTCGATGGATCGACGAGGTAATACTCTCCTTTGAAGGTTATTATTTTCTTTCCGTTGTATTCTCTATTGTTCAGAACCAAGTGTTGATCTATGATGATCTTTGAAACATAAGGTGGAAGTAAATCTAAAACGGTTATAAACAAAAGTAACATAAACGCCAAAAAGAGGTATTTCCAAAAAGGTTTAGCGTATCTCAAAAGCCTGGTGAATATCTGCCAATCGAAAGAGGCATATTTTTCCTCATCCTCATAGAACTGCAATTGGAATACACTCCTTTCAAAACTAAATCACCGAACTGCCGAATCTTCCCGAAAGATGGTTCCTTATCAAAATCATCTTACTAATAATTTTATCATCAATTCTGGAATTTTTAAGCTTCTTTATGCCGTGTATCACTGTAGTTCTACCTCTGTTGAACCAGTTCCCAACCTCTTGAGGAGTGTATCCAAAGTACTCAACAGCAATGTACATGCCTATCATTCTCACGAACGAGATATTCTTTTTTCTTGAAGAGGAAAGGAGATCATCTACGGATACGTTGAAATTACTCGCAAGAAGCTGTAAAAGTGAATCTCTAAAATTTGGTTGCAAAGAGACAGGTGGGTCGATGAGTTCCTTCAAAAGTTGGGAAGCTTCAGAAAGATTCACAGGACTTTTAGAAAATTTTTGTTGAGCTAATAATTTCATAACGGCACCTTTCAGTCTTCTCACACTTCCCTCTATGTTTTGAGCTATATAATTCAACACTTCTTCTCTTATGTTGACACCATATCTCTCAGAAAATTTTCTGACTATCAATTTTCTGGTTGAAAGTTCAGGAGGATTTATTTTGACGAACAGCCCCATTTGAAATCTTGATATCAACCTATCCTGAAACTTTTTCAGCTCCGCCAATGGTCTATCACTGCATATAACGATCTGCTTCTGTTGATCCAGCAGTTCATTCATTGTGTGGAAAAGCTCGGTCTGTATACCATTTTTTCCTATGAGGAATTGAATATCATCTATCAGCAGTACATCGACTTTTCTTCGATATTTTTCTCTAAACAAAGTTGGGTTGTTTTCTTTGAAGGCTTTTATTAACTCGTTGGCAAAAGCTTCACTGGTGGTGTATAGAACCCTGACTTCAGGCATAGAGTTTATTATACAGTGTCCTATGGCTTGCATCAAATGTGTTTTGCCAAGTCCAACGTCTCCTGTTAAAAATAGGGGATTGTATGTTCCCGGTCTTTTCGCCACTTCTAGTGCCACATTGTAAGCAAATTCATTCTCATCACCGTAAACAAAATTTTCAAAGGTGTACTCATTGTTAAGGTTCGATAGAATCAAAGGTCTCTTCTTTACCAGAGGTTCCGGATTTTCATTGCTCCGTTCGATTTGGGAATCTAAGTTCATCGTTTCAAAGTTTATTGAATAACTGTATTCTTTTCCAAATACCTGATTCACGCTCTTTTGGATGATTTTTCCATATTTTCTTTCAAGCCATTCTTTTATAAAAAGGTTGCTGACTATCAGCTTGACTTCTTTGGCTTCATGATCGATTGAATCAAGCTTCAAGGTACTAAACCACAACTCCCAAACTTTTCTAGGGATCTTTGATTCCAGTATTCTAATGAACTCGTCCACAAATTTTCCCCCTTCTTTATCTCTAAGCGCGCTCCTGCCGAATGAGGGATATAAGAATGTTTAATTTGAAACTGCGGGTTCTGATTATGATATTATCAAATATCTTCGACTTTGGAAAGAAATTTTTATGTTTAGGTTCTGCAAAAATTCCACTAAAATTCCTGGTTATGCAACTGTAAAGTTGACAGATTAATGAGTATAACGATATAATCATCAGGAAAAATTCACAGTGAAAATACGAAAAGGAGGTATTCATTTCATGAAAAGAACATATCAACCATCGAGGATAAAACGAAAGAGAACTCATGGTTTTTTGGCGAGGAAGAGTACAAAAGGAGGCTTAAGAATACTAAAAAATAGAAGAAGGAAGGGAAGAAAGAGACTGACTGTGTGATCATAGAAGATGAAAAAGGATGAGTCTTTTCCAAGAAAACATAGGTTGAGATTGAAAAGAGATTTTTCGAGGCTTCGCTCTATTGGAAAATCGATTTCGAATGATTGTTTGGTTCTTGTTTATATTGATAACGATCTTGGATACTGTAGAGTGGCTACAACCATAAAAAAGAACTTTGGGAAGGCTTTTTTGAGGAATAGGTTTAAAAGATTCGTGAGAGAGATTTTCAGGAAAAACAAAATGTATTTCGATGGTGGTTACGACCTGTTGATAATACCACGAAAGAAGCTCGCCGATACCTTTAAGGAGATTAGATTTCATGAATTCGAAAGATACTTCATCGATTTACTTGAGAAGGCAGAAATTTGGAATAAGTGAGTTTTTCACCAGAATTCTCGTAGGAATCATAAGATTCTATCAAAAATACATTTCTCCTTTGAAACCACCGACATGTAGGTTCACACCTACGTGTTCGAGTTATGCTATAACAGCTTTACAAAGATTTGGCCCTTTGAAGGGCTTTTTGTTAGCTATTAAAAGGATTTTAAGATGCAATCCATTCAATCCAGGTGGATACGATCCCGTGCCTATAGAATTTTCCTTGAGGAGGAAAAAGAGATGAGAAGATTCGTTGCCATTTTTTTAGCAGTTGTGTTGCTATCTCTCATAGCTTTCACAAAAAATGAAATAACTGTAACCACTCAGGCGACGGAGATGGTTGTTCGAACCAGACTCGCAGAATATCATATTGATCTTGAAAAAGGAGTATTGAAGGATGTTTATCTGGTGTTTGGTAAAAGAACATACATATATAAGTACGCCAAAGATGGATTCGACTTGATATCACCGGAGGGTACTGAATTGCTTGTTTCTAACTTCAAACTTCAGAACTCAACGAACAACGATGGCGTTTTCAAAGGAGATGTTGAGATTTCCTTTGAGTATCGATATAACGGAGGTACAATAAAGAAGATATTCATATTTGAAAACAGTCCCTATTACTCATACAGGGTTTTAACCAAGGGTTTATCGAATGGATTCAAAATATCACTTCCAAGGGTTGGACCGCCTGAATACGATAGATACAGGGAAGGGATCTTTCTCTCTTATTATTCAAAAAGCAAAACCATGTTCTTTTCCGTCTTTGAATCCAGAGGCAAGTTAAGTCTTGATAGTGGTTATCCTCTGTATATAGCAAATGGAGATTTTTCGGCTCACAATTACATGGGACCTGTTAA
>DQYP01000308.1 GCA_011043375.1 Thermotogaceae bacterium
ATTAAAAACCTTATTATTCCTTAAATAGGGGACACCCCCACAATATCTTGATTCTATTAACTAAGAGTATTGATAAAAAAAACTTATTGCTTGTTAGGATAAGATTCCTCGTCACTATCGTTCCTCGGAATGACAAAAACAAGAAAAATGTCATCCCAAACGAACGTGATGTATTGTGTCATCCCGAACGAATGTGAGGGATCTTTTATCCTCAACTACTATTATTTCTTATACTTTTCAAAGACTTCAATAATATTCATCTGCTATTTCTGATTTATCGAATATCATCACCACTACTAGTTAACACTATTAACTTCAAAAATTTGCTGATTTATGGAACTATTCAAAATTCTTATCATACATATGGCATTTCACCAAAACATCGTCCACTAAGATTTCTTTAGGGACTTCCTTTTTACATATTTCCATTGCCACAGGACATCTTCCCGCAAACTTACACCCTTGTCTGAGATATTCTTCATATTCTACATCGGTAATTGTTATTTCTTTGTCCCATTTCTTTTGAGGATCAGCCTCAGGTATAGATTCTCTCAGCAGTTTGGTATATGGATGTTTGGGTCTAATCAAAACCTCATCTACTGGTCCCATTTCCACAATATTTCCACGGAACATTATAGCGATACGATCACTCACATAATAAGCAGTGGCAAGATCGTGGGTGATGTAAATAACACTGAGGCCTATTTGGGATTTGAGTTTTGCAAAAAGATTTACTATGGACATCCTCAAAGAAGCATCTACCATGGAAACAGGTTCATCCGTTATTAAGACAGAGGGATCTATCAATAAGGAACGTGCAATAGAAGCTCTTTGCAACTGACCTCCTGAAAGTTCGCTCGGATAACGACCGTGAATATCGTCAAAAGTCAAGCCAACCACTTTAAGCTTTTCATCAATCAATTTAATAGCTTCCTCTTTATTAGTTGTGACTCTGTAATTATAAATCGTTTCAAAAAAGATATCATCCACTGTAAGCAAAGGATTGAAACTTTCAAATGGATTTTGGAAAACAGCTTGCACTTTTTTTAAAAAATGATATCTCTTACCCTTTTTAATAGAAATTGGATTATCTTCAAAAAGTATCTTTCCTGACGTTGGTTCTTCAAATCCCAAAATAATTTTAGCGGTAGTTGTCTTTCCACAACCACTTTCCCCTGCGAGGGTAAAAATTTCAGAGGGCTTTATATAAAAAGAAACATTTTCAACAGCAGTAATTTTTGATCTGGAAAACAAACTCCCGATTGAATAAACTTTTGTTAAGTTTTGAATTTCAAGAATTTTTTTCATATTGATGACACCCCCTGCTAACTCAAAACTCTGCCTTATTTCGAGCTACTTTATTTTCTAAGACCAATCCTTTGAAAACGAGCTCTAGGATCCAAGTATTCGCTTATACTAACCGATAGCCAGTAAAGAGCTACAAAAAGGAGTATAGCAGTAACAATCGGGGTAGCTAGCCACCACCAGAGCCCAAGAAACAAGGCCTGTCTATAAATAGCCGTTTGAAGCATCGTTCCAATAGTTGGAACAGTGGGATCTATACCCAAACCTAAATATGCTAAAGTAATTTCCATACCAATAGCCCAAGACATGTTGTTTATGAAAGTAGTGAATACTATTGGCAAGACATGTGGTAACAATTGTTTACGAACAATCTTAAAAGTAGACATACCTGAAAGCACAGAAACGAGTATAAATTCCCTTTCCCTCAAGCTGAGAACTTGTGATCTAATGACCCTCGCATCCCAAGCCCATGAAAAGAAAGCAAGAAGAAGTCCCAAGTTAGAAAGATGTTTTGTCCAATCCTTAAGAATCATCGAAATAATTATGAGAATGATCAAAAAGGGTAAAACCATAGTGGTATCGCCAATTGTTGTTAACACACGGTCAGTGGTTCCACCTTTATATCCCGATACTATTCCAACAACAACAGCGATAATTCGTGAAAAAAACGCGGCAACAATAGCGATTATCAGTGAGTTTTTGATGGCAAAGGTTAATTGCCAGAATACGTCCTGACCAAGCCAGTTTGTGCCCAGAGGATGTTGTAAAGAAGGAGAGAGTCCTCTTGTTACTTGGTACATTCGCTGAGGATGGTAGGGTGAAAAAATTGAGAGAATTGCTAAAAAAGTTAGTAATAGAACCACTATGAATGCTATAATGAATCTATAATCTTTAAATAAATCGTAGAATATGGCTTTGATCTTTCCCACTGATATCGCACTCCCCTTGGAAGCTTTTGAAAATTATCTGTACCGCACTCTTGGATCAAGAAATGGATAGATAAGATCCAAGAGGAAAATAGAGGTAGTAACTGCTATTACAGAGATACACATTATTCCCATAATTAAATTATAATCTGCTTTCATAACAGCATCATAAAGGATCCAGCCTACTCCAGGATAGGCAAAAACCATTTCAGTAATCAACGTTCCACTGAATATTGAACCAAACTGAAGGCCTAATTGTGTTATCATAGGTAGCATAGCATTACGGATAACATGATTGAAAACTACTTTTCTATCATCTACACCCGCTGTTCTTGAATACCATACATGATCTTCTGTCCGAACACTTTGAACAATCAGCTTCATACTTTGGAATTGCCATGATATTCCCACAATAAGAAGGGTAAAAGCTGGCAAAATCGCATGTTTTAAGATACTTAAAATGGTTTGCCAGCTGAAAGTTAGACCTCGTGCAATTCCTACTCCACCACTTAGTGGAAATATTGGAAAAACATAAGCAAGTAAGATGAGAAGTATTAAAGCCATAACATAATAAGGGATGGGCCTTATTATCATCACGAAGATATCAAACGCTTCCATCCAACGTTTTCGGTAATATCCTACTATGCCTCCTGCAAGCACTGCAATTATCCAACTGAGTATTGTAGTAACTGAAAGAAGACCTATAGTCCACGGAAGAGACATGCCAATAACTTTAGTAACTGGTGTTGGATATCGAGATAAAGATGGACCAAAATCCCCCTTGAAGAGCCTTTTCCAAAACACCACAAACTGTTCCCAAAGTGTACCTTCAAGTCCGTATAACTGTTTCAAAGTTTGAATCATTTCCTCCTGCTGTTCTGGGGATACGTAAACTCCAAAAGTCTGATATTGCGCAAGTTGCTGCTCAATTGGACTAACTGGTAAAAAACGTGGAAACAAAAATACTGCTGTTAATCCTAAGAAGGTTACAAGAATATATTGTATCAGTCTTGGTATCAAGTATCTTTTAACAAAAGACATGCCCTTTTCTCTCCCTCCAATAAGACCCCGGGTAGATCAGCTGCACCTACCCGGGGAAAACGTTACCATAACTATTTTCTACCAGCAGGCTGAATCTTGTGAAGAATATATTTTAATTGAGGCCAAGTGGTGTAATTATCAGATCTAGCATAATCATTATCTGGACTCGGCCAGTTTGCCCAGTAATATTCATCAAATACAATTGTTATTGGACAGTTGAACACTGGTATAGCTATCATATTTTCAATCTCAAGTTTCAAGCCTTCGAGCCCAAGTTCTATTATTCCCTTTTCATCTTCCCATCTAGTAACTTCAAGTTGAGAAATTATTTCATCCATTTTTGGATCACTCCAGCGGCCGCCCCATCCGAGTGTTGCTTCTCCTATAGGTTTAACAAAATCACTCTTTAACGCATTAAAACATCTATAGAGATCTGGATGAAGTCCCCAAGGTTCTCCTGCAAATCCTCCATGAGCAGTATTCAAAACTTCAAATTTCCCATTTAGCGCAAGTGTTGAAGAAGCTGCTGATACATTAAAGACAACATTAATACCGAATTTCTTCCACTGTTCTGCCACACCAAGAATAACGATATTTGCCATATCTGTGGGATCTGGTCCTCTGAGTATGGTTATTGTCCATGGTTTTCCATTTGGTAAGTACCATTTTCCATTTTTCTTTGTGAAACCATTTTTCTTCAGAAGTTTTTCAGCAACATCGGGTGCGTACTTCCACCATCCATAACCCAACGCGAGTCTGACTTCTTCCTCATTGTTAGGATCAATGTTAACTTTGTAGTTCTTCTTTGCCCATTCTAATAATCTCCATGGTGCTCTTGAATCCCAAGGCTTAAAGGTTTCACCGTTACCTAAGTCCAATGTCAATTCTTCCAGCCATGGTTCTAAAGGTTTAAAATACCATTCGTAGAAAGTTTTATTGACAACTAATGGTAATCCTGGTGTCATTGCAACCATACCATCATATGTTGAAACCGCAAGTTCTACAATATCAATGGATAATGCAAGTGCCCAGCGCACATCCTTGTTATTGTACGGATATACTAAATGATTGAAACCAGGTCCCCTTGTTGAGATATCACGTGGATCGATGTATGGCCAATTTTTACGGTAACTCCTTGTGGTCTTACTCATTCTCAACAAAGTTATTAACTGCTCAGCTGTACCTTGAAGTGCATCGAGGTCGTGCCTCAGCATAGCCATTGTGTTTTTCTCTGCTGTACCATAATTAATAAATAAAACATATTTTGGTTTTGGTTCACCAAAAAGCTTTCCTGTAACGGTTCTCTGCCAATCTTTTCTCTTTTCCCAAAGTACCCAGTAACCACCGGGATCACAGTCTTTCAAAACATACGGTCCTATACTAACTGGTGGATTAAAGTCGTATGCCAGGACGTCATCTACCTTTTCAAATATATGTTTTGGCATTGGGCGTAACGCGCCCCATCTCTCCATAAGATATGTATGAAATCTACTATTTGGTTTGTTCAGTTCAACAACTGCCGTATATCTATCAACGGTATATGCATTCTTGACAATTTGCATAGGACCATGATAGTCGAGTCCTTCAGTATCCCTTACGGTTAAAATGGTGTAAACTACATCATCGGCTGTGAATTCTACCCCATCACTCCAATAGATACCTTTTCTGAGTTTTATCGTTAGTTTTGTAAAATCCTCGTTATAAATTGGAGGTTCTGCAGCCAAGGCATTGATAATACCGCCTTCTTCAACATTCGGATTGAGTGTCCAAAGAGCTTCCGTTGCGAATTGATGAAGACCACAGTTTTGCGCTCTCCATCCCGCCCATTGATTCCAATTTCCTGGAACTGGAAGTGGTGCAAAAAGGAATGGAAGTATTAAGGTTTCATTTCTTGGAATTCCCGGCGGAAGTGTTTGTGAAAAACCTATTGAAAAGCTTAAAAATAACAACATAACCAAAAAAAATACTAATCTTTTCATAACTATATCCCCCCTTGGAAAAAGATTCTGTTAACTAAAAGTATTGAAAACAATCAAAAAGCTTATAATTCTTTAAATAGGGGACACCCCCTACAATACCTTGATTCTGTTAGCCAAGAGTATTGATAAAAAAAACTTATTGCTTGTTAGGATAAGATTCCTCGTCACTATCGTCCCTCGGAATGACAAAAACAAAAAAATATCATTGGAACGACAAAAAAGAAAAATGTCATCCCGAACTCTTTCCCTTTGTCATCCTGAGCATAAGCGAAGGATCTTTCGCCGCTAACGCTCCATCGGAATGACAACAAAAAAGTACATCCCCGAACTCTTCCCTTATTGTCATCCCGAACGAATGTGACGTATTTGTCATCCCGAACGTATGTGAGGGATCTTTTATCCTCAACTACTATTACTCTTTAGACTTTTTAAAGACTTCAATAATATTCATCTGTTATTTCTAATTTATCGAATATCATCGCCACTATAAGTTAAAACTATCCATGGTAGTGATATTAATTTCACTATTTCTTTCTTAGTTCTCGTCATCACTATTGGTTAACACTATATTGAAGAAAATGATTCTATCAACAATAAAAAACTATATTCTTAAAATTGAAAACTAATACTTGAAAACTAATTTGAAAAACTAATTCGACTCTCTTAAGCCTGAATTTATAAGATTGTATATACATTTAACATCTAAATTGTACATTCCGGAAAATTTTTTGTCAAGTTTTGTTTAGGCACCCTGTCTAATGTTAAAGGCTAATTTACAAACAACCTAAAAAGCTTGGAAAACTGAATAAGAGTCTCAATCAAATGAGTCTGTAATATACAGTTTGTCTTGAAGGGATTTTTTCTTTTACTCAATCATACTCTTAACCAAATGTTTCTTCAATCCATTTTTTAATTTCATTCCTCACCTTTCTGAATCCAGCTAATATCTCATTTTCATCCCCTTTAATTTTCGAGGGATCGTTGAATCCTTTATGAAGATATGTTTTACCGCCAGGAAAAAAGGGACAGGTTTTTTCGGCATTATCACATACCGTAAGTACGTAATCAAATTTCATTCCGCGAAATTCTTCAATACTTTTTGAACGATGAGTAGAAATATCTATGCCTATCTCAGACATTACCTTCACAGCATAAGGATTAATTTTTATTGGTTGGTCTCCATATATACTTCATAGCGATCACCATACAATATCCTAAGAATACCTTCTGCCATCTGTGAGCGAGCAGAATTGTGAGTGCAGATAAACAGAATTTTTGTTTTTCTTTATCCTTTGCTTCGTCTATTGCTCTAATAATCATATTTTTTGGCGGAATTCTGCTATATCCATCATTGGTTTTATACATTGAGTAGATCGAAAGCTTTTTGATAAACGAATTTTCATTTTATCATAATCATTTTAGTATAAATATCTGAACTTGTAAAACACTAATAGTTTTCTATTCGTATAAATACCATATACTAAAAAAACAAGTATATTTTCTAGGCACTTGGAAAGTATTATCATTCACAACTTTCTCTTATTCAGGATTGGTGATCAAGACCACCTACCCCGAAAAGGAAAAATCCTTTGAAAAAGGAACTTCATTTTTGTTCTCTTTTGCTATATATTGTATTATTATTAAGACCCTGTCTAATGTAACAATAAGATGAAAAGGTAAAACAAGGAAAAAGGGGCTACACCTTGATAAAATATGTTTAAAAAACATACCCCAAAAGGAGGTGTAGCCCCATGAAAAATATTCATCTGAAAATTATTGTACCACAAAAATTAGTATCCAAAATAACTAAACTAGTCTTTGAGAATACTAAAAGAATGTATCTTAGAAAATATCCTGATCATATCTTTGCCACCTTCTTCATCTTGATGTATTTGTTGAATATACAATCAGTAAGAAGGCTATATCAATATATCTTAGAAGGTAAAATAG
>DQYP01000280.1 GCA_011043375.1 Thermotogaceae bacterium
TACGTACAACCTACAACGTACAGCACACTACGGTATTCATATGAACCAGTGTGGTATGGAAACATAGAAAATAAATGTTTTCCTAAGAATTTGTAGCCGTGTTGGGTAAGAACCAGTGTGGTATGGAAACACGACTCTCGGAAACGCTTATTTGTCCAAACTATATAAAGGTTGGGTAAGAACCAGTGTGGTATGGAAACTCCAGCCTTGCAGGTTTACGGATGCAGTGCCGTAGTGTTGGGTAAGAACCAGTGTGGTATGAGGCGGCTATCGCCGTGGTAAGAACCGAGTTACGTGATTCGAGTTTCGAGAAAAACATCTAAACCCCAATGACTAAACTCCATACCCTGGTCTTGCGATCTACGCACAACCTACAACGTGCAACCCACTACGGTATTTAGGTATTTATATGAACCAGTGAGGTTATTATGCTATAATTAACTCATGAGTTATTAACTTTAGAGTTAATAATATCGTGGGGTGGTTCTGTGTTTGTTGGTAGAAGGAAAGAATTAGAGAGTCTGGATAAACTTTGGAAAAAAGAAAATTTTCAGCTGGTCATTGTTTATGGAAGGCGTCGTGTTGGAAAAACAACGTTGCTGAAGAAGTTTTCTGAGGGTAAAAATAGTATTTTTTTCGTATGTGACGAAGTTAATGATAAGGTTATGCTTGAAAGCTTTTCAAAATATGTTCTCGAGCATTTTGGATTAGCTGAAACAATAGCACCTTTTGATTCCTGGGAGAAAGTTTTCAGATTTATAAGCGAAAAAGCAAGAGAAGAGCGACTTTTGCTAGTTATAGATGAATTTCCGTACATGGTAAACGCAAGTCCGGAAATTCCTTCTTTGTTGCAGCGAATGATTGACCACGAATTTATCAATTCAAAGTTATTCATTTCACTTTGCGGCTCTTCAATAGGGTTCATGGAAAGAGAAGTGCTTGGAAGTAAAAGTCCTCTTTTCGGAAGGCGAACAGCACAATTCAAAATAGAGCCATTCAATTATCTTGAAGCTTCCAGTTTTTTCCCTTCATTGGGAGTTGAAGAAAAAATTACTGCGTATGGAATTCTCGGGGGAGTTCCTCAGTATTTGTTGAAATGGGATGAGGATCTTTCAATAAAGAAAAATATAATGAACAACTTTCTGGATACATCGGCATATTTGTATGAAGAACCAAGGTTTCTTTTAAGGCAGGAGTTGAGAGAACCAGCATTATACAATGCGATAATAGAAGCTATCGCATTTGGTGCTAGTAGGCTCAATGATATAGCTAATAAAATTGGACAGCGGAATGACAAAACAGGAAAATACATAAAGATCCTGATGGAATTGGAAATTATAGGTAGAGAAGTTCCTATAACAGATAAAGGAAACACAAGGAAATCTTTGTACTTCGTACGGGATGAACTGTTCAGGTTCTGGTATAACTTTATTTTTCCGAAACGCACACTTATAGAAACTGGCATGGCTGAATACATTTTGAACAGCGAAATACTACCTGGCTTGGGTGCATACACTGGAAAAACGTTTGAAAAGATTTGCACTGATTTTGTGAAAAGAAGAAATGCAAAGGGCGATTTTGGGATTCGGTTTGAAAGGATTGGAAGATGGTGGGGAAACAACCCTTTCAAGAAGAGGCAAGAAGAAATAGATATTGTTGGCCTTTGTAATGAAGGCATGCTCTTTGGCGAGTGTAAATGGCAAAACCGAAAAATTGACATTTCTGACCTAAAGAAACTTGTTGAAAAAAGCGAACTTTTCAAAGCCGAAAAAAAGGTATATACCTTGTTTTCAAAATCCGGCTTCACTCAAAAACTTCTGAATAAAGCGAAAAGTGATAAATCAATACGGCTCTTCACATTGGAAGAGCTGTTTGAGTAGAATCACCTTTTTGCACGTGAAAGTAACTATGCAGGACTTTTCCCAAAGACTCATAGGATTGGCGTACACGAAAGCCGTTACTTGGTGAGAGACAACAAGAACGGGTTCGGAAACCCTAGACTCTAAACTTGCTTTTCCTCGGATCTTGTAACTCGGTTCTTACCAGCCAAAACCTGCTATGAACTGCTTGCGCAGTTGCTTTGAACTTCTGACGAAGTTGCCATGAACCGCTTTGCGGTTGCCTTGAACTGCTACGCAGTTGATTAGAACTCAGGTTTAGATGTTTTCTCTCTCGTGACTCGGTTCTTTATCTCGGATCTCGAATCCCGCAACTCGGCTTCTCGTCTCTTGATACTCATAATTCATAACTCATCACTCGGTTCTTGACATACTCGCCACTCAATTCTTCGAGGTCCGTCGAACTAATCATTATGTCAACCACTGAAATTGATGCAAAAAAACATTTGAAGATGACGATCATATCAAATAATGAATCTTTAAATAAATATTTTGGCATGTATAATTATTATATGAAATAAGCTATTGAATTATTCATTAGATTTATTCCGGAGGGAAGTATTTTGTCTTCAGGATTCTCTTATGAATACATTAGTGGGGGCTTTTATTTAGATTATCTGAGAAATATTAAAAGAGAGATAGCAGAATCACTTGGTGCTGAGTTGCCTGATCTCAGGCTTCTTTCCGTCTTCAATGTGAGGAAGTACAATGACAATCAAATAGCAACGGATGTTTCTAGTAAGGTGCAAAGCTTGCTTGCTGTTTATAAGAATCTTATTAACCGCGGAGAGCCTTCACTTCCTTCTATCCTGGTTGAAAGAAGTTTGTTAAATGCCGTGTCTGAATATGTTCAGGTTGGAGAAAAATCTGAAGCGGGTTCGATTGTTTTTGGGCTAAGCACAAAATATCGCAAAGCAGATAAAGAAAAGTGGCTAAAAGCTCTTGGCAAGGCACATTTTGTTATTGACCCAAGATTAAGGAGCGCCAGGGATTCTTTAATAAACACATTCGACAGTATTGAAGAAAAGAAGTTTATAACCGAAGTAATAACTGACTACATCGGGAAGCACGTTTGGCAACTGATAGAACCACAAAGACCTATTGAATCAATCATACCCAATAACGAGGAGTTTCATAGGCAAAGAGTAGACTTCGCATATGAATCTGATAAGTGGAAAATTGTCTTTGAAATTGATGGCTTACAGCATCAAAATCCAGACCAAAAATCACTGGACCGAAAAAGAAACAGCATGCTGGAAGAAGCAGGATGGAACGTCATAAGAATTCCCGCGGCAGACATTAGGGAAGGAAGTACTGTTTCACTTCTTTCGAAGTTAAGGGATTCTTTATACAAAGATACCTTGATTTCGATTACCAAAGAAAACAATGATAAACCTCTTTGGAAATCTGACCTTGGCATTTATGCTTTAATACTTGTTCTTTCTCCTTTTGCAGTCGCCCGGATGCAATGGGCATTAATAGATGCACTTGAAAATGGCTCTCTTGATCTGTCTGAAGATGAATGGAAAATTTTAGTTATAGAAAGAGATGTTCCCTTTGCTAAACTTGCCCTGGTTGATTTTTTCCAGCATCTCATGAACCTTTTTGACCTTGGTGGCATTCATTATAAGCTTCCAAAAGTCAAGCTAACAATCTTAAAAACTGAAGAATTTTTGGATGCAAATGATGGTGTAGATGATGAATTTCTAACAGAGCACGTCATCTCAGCAAAAACTATGCTGATAGATGAAGCATTAAGCGAACGCAACGTTGATATATGCTTGGATGTATCTATCCTTCAGAAAGAAAATTTTGCCATTCCCGGCTTGAATTGGTACAAACAATGGCTTAAACCCTCCGGAAGCCTTTATATAATGAGAAGCGTTCATTCGTATAAAGAAGTCAGAAGAATTGCTTCGACAAATCCAATAAGATATGAAATAAATGAATCCAAGAAAGACTCTTTGCGCTTTTTTCTGCAAAATATATTCAGAAAAGAAGATTTCAGAGAAGGGCAATTTGAAGTTTTAAGAAGATCCTTAGCCCTAAAACCTGTTATCGCTTTATTGCCAACAGGAGCTGGAAAATCTTTATGTTACCAAATGTCAGCACTGCTACAACCGGGAATTACCATCGTTGTTGACCCTCTAAAAACCCTTATGCTTGACCAAGCAGAAAACTTAAAAACTATGAGCATAGACAACATTGAATTTATAAACAGTGATCAAAGCGCTAAAGAACGGGAAGAGGTAATGAGAAAATTCAGCCAGGGGAAATATAAGATTATATTTGTATCTCCTGAAAGATTTCAAATAGGCGAGTTTAGGTCAAGCTTGAAGAGTGTTACTGTCTCAAACGTGATCCCCTATCTAGTAATTGACGAAGCCCATTGTGTATCAGAATGGGGACACGATTTCAGGACTTCTTATCTAAATCTTGCAAGAAATGCACGGAGATATTGCAGCCACAAAGGCTATGAACCTGTGGTGCTTGCCTTAACGGGCACTGCATCATACGCGGTTTTGTCTGACGTTCAAAGAGAAATAGGTGTGGAGGGGGAAGACACAAAAGTTCAACCGGAAACCTTTGACAGAAAAGAATTACACTTTCATATTGAAAAAGTCCCCAGCCTTAGAAAAAGGGAAAAACTGTATGAAATTCTCAAGAACTTACCAAAAAGTTTTGGAAAAAGCCCGGAAGACTTTTTCAAAGCCAACGGCAAAGATACTTGTTCGGGTATCATTTTTGTTCCGCATGTTAATGGAGAGTTTGGAGCTTACGAGCTTTGCGGCGCTTTGCGCTCTTTTTTGAAGGAGCAAAAAGCAAGAGTTGAATTCTTTAGTGGTGAAGTTCCAAAAGTTAGAACATTTGACTACACAAAATCACCTATTATGAAAAGGGAAGAGTACGACAACTACAAGAGAAAAATCCAATTGGCCTTCAAGAATAATGAATTTCCACTGCTTGTAGCCACAAAAACCTTTGGAATGGGAATTGATAAACCAAATATCCGCTATACCATTCATTATGGCATTCCTCAATCACTTGAAGCTTTTTATCAGGAGGCTGGAAGAGCTGGTAGAGACAGAAAGAATGCCCTTTGCACGATAATCTTCTCAGACGATCCTGAATACCTGATAGAACAGTACTTCGACATTAACAACGATGCTGATAAGCTTAATCGGATAGCCGAACCGTCATGGTCTTCGCGCGGTGATGTGAGCCGAATGATGTACTTTCATAAAAATTCCTTCAGAGGAATTAGGGTGGAAGGAAAAGAAATCCACGATATGTTGGAAAAAAATATTGTTCCTGTCCTCTCAAAAATGCACGTTGGAGAATACAAAAAGATTAATATACCCTTCTCTTCAAACTCTGACCAAATAAATAAGGAAAAAGCGATTTACAGAATGAGCCTTGTTGGATTGGTAGATGATTACACAATTGATTACAACGGAAAGAGTTTTGAAATTGAAATCTGCAAGAGAGAAGACCAGGAGTATGTTGAGATTCTTAAGAAATATATTGGCAGGTATAAAACAGAAGAATATGTGAGAAAAGTACCAGAACTGCTGCAAAAAGAAAACGGCAAAAATGTCCTGGAAAAAGCAATAGGTTTTGCTATCCGGTTTGTGTATGAAGAAATCGAAAGAAAAAGGCGAAGGGCTTTGGAAAACATGGCAGAAGTCGCCCGAACATCAAAAAATGGGGAAGAAATAAGGCGTGCACTTTTAGCTTATCTTGAAACTTCGCCTTTCAGCGCCCCATTACGCGAAATTGCTAAAAAGATCGATCCCGAACAATGGTGGAGCATTCTCGATTTATTGGAAAAAGATGATAATGTTGACACCCCAAGGCAATTACTTGGTAGCTGTATGAGGGTTTTGGAAAGTAACCCTGACCATCCCGGTCTGTTAATCCTTACGGGAGTTGGGAACCTTTTGGTCACAAATGTCAATGAGGATACAGGATATTCTTCAATTAAGTCTGGATTAGAAGAATTGAAAGCAAATGGGTACAGCGATGAACAATTAAGGGACATAGCGCTGGAGCTTTTCAGCAAGTTTTATCAAATAGCTAAACGCCATGGGAACTTTGATGTGAGGTTAAAAATTGTAGCTGAGGCCATTTTGGATTCATTACCACACAAAATCCTTGCAAGAAAGCTATACAAATATCTCCCCGAAAAGGCTTCTTATATAATTTTAAAGTCAATAACAGAAAAACTGAAAGAATTCAACAACGTCTTTATTGGAGGGGAATCATGAGAGAAGAATACCTGTTAAATGCTGAACAATTATTAGATGATCTCATAACCGAGCTAAAAAAAATCAAAACAGCAGCAGAGCAGTTAAACGAAGCTAAAGAAATTGTGTCTCTGGTAACTTCGTCCACAGAAAAAGTATCGCTTGACACAGCTAAAATATTGGAATCAGCGTCAAAGATTCTCCAAAAGATCGAAGAAGCGAAAATTAAAGAGCAGTATGACCTCGTTCAAAAAGAAATAGAAGAGTTTTCAGCTTACGCTAAAAAAATGTTACCGGTAATCGAAAGCAGTACATCTACAATCACAAACACCCTGAATGATTTCAGCTCTGATATAAAGCGGAATTTCGAAAAATCAACTAAAGAATTGTCAGCTCGATTGGATAATCTTGAAAGTGAAGTCACTAAAGTTATAAAAGACCAGACCAAAGCACTTTTAGCGAGAACCGATGAAATTCACAGCGTACAATCAAACAAGTTCAAAAAAAGCCTCTTTATCCCGTTTGGAATTGTAATAATAATCCAAATCATATCGCTCATAATTCTTCTGGCAAAATGAAAATTCAGTTATTTCCAACATTGCATCGAAAAACGCCACGAATTACCACTATTTTACATATAAAGTGTAAATGTATACTTGAAAGCCACCAGATAACTCCTGTTGGAAAATCCTTTCCTTGAATCTCTCCAGGCCTATCGAGGGACAAATCCTTAATTCCTGATTGCGCAAAAATCCTCCTTTGGCTGTGATTATTGAATCCATAGCTTCTGATTAAACTTCTAAATCGATAAATCTAAAAGTGTAAATGTATCGTTTGAAACAATCAAAGTCAATCAGAATAATCCATAGAAAAATGGAAAATCATACAAAACATTATGTGCAATCCGGGAGATCATAAGTCATAGCAGAAAAGTGTAAATGTAATACCTGAATTCAAAGGAAAGGAGGTGAAATTATGGCTAATGAATATTACGACAAATTCAA
>DQYP01000138.1 GCA_011043375.1 Thermotogaceae bacterium
ACACGGTACATCGCATGCACTTCGGATGACATTTTTTGTTTTTGTCATTCCAATAATGCTTTTCTTGTTTTTGTCGTTCCGGTGATATTTTTCTTGTTTTTGTCATTCCGAGGAACGATAGTGACGAGGAATCTTATTCTAACAAGTAATAAGTCTTTTTGTATCAATACTCTTAGTTAACAGAATCCAAACACTAAAAGGAGGAACGATGAATGAAACATAGAGTTTCAAAGAATGTATTGGAATTAATAGGTACAACTCCATTAATACGTTTGAACAAAATTGTTGATAGAGATAGCGCTGATATCCTTGCCAAAGTGGAGTTTTTCAATCCAGGTGGATCTGTAAAAGATAGAATCGCTTTAGCAATGATAGAGGATGCTGAGAAAAGAGGACTATTGGAGAATAAAACAGTAGTGGAACCTACCTCTGGAAACACTGGCATTGGTTTAGCAATGGTTTGTGCGGTGAAAGGTTACAAATGTATATTGACGATGCCAGAATCAATGAGTCCAGAGAGGGTTAAAATTTTGAAATCTTTTGGAGCTGAAGTTATCTTAACTCCAGCATCTGAAGGAATGAAAGGAGCAATAAAAAAAGCAGAAAAAATCGCAAAAGAAAAAAAGGCTTTCATGCCTCAACAGTTCAAAAATCCGGCTAATCCAGCCATCCACAGAGAGACGACCGCAAGGGAAATTTTGGAAGCAACCGAAGGAAAGGTAGATGCTTTCGTTGCAGGTGTCGGTACAGGTGGAACTATAACAGGTGTTGGAGAAGTTCTGAAACAGAACATTGAAAATATCAAGATCGTCGCCGTTGAACCAGAAAAGTCACCTGTTCTCTCCGGTGGCCAACCCGGAACTCATAAAATTCAAGGCATTGGAGCTGGATTTTTGCCAGAAATATTGAATATGGAAATAATAGATGAAATCATAAAAGTTTCGGATGAAGATGCATACGCCATGTCAAAAAAACTTTCTAAAGAAGAAGGATTATTCGTTGGAATATCCTCAGGTGCGGCTTGTTATGCTGCATTGAAGGTAGCGAAGGATTTAGGGAAAGGTAAGAGAGTGGTAGTGATTTTTCCAGACACCGGCGAAAGATATCTCAGTATTGAAAAACCATGAATATAATGATATTATTTATAAAACATTTTGTCTCCAAGGTGGATAATCAAATGTCGATGTTAATTGATAAGGGTATAGTAACTTTAGAGTTCAAATATAAATCATTGTTTGTGATCGGGTGTTTTTTATTCATTGATTCACTTCAAATCAAAATATCTATTTAAAGTCAGCCAAAAGGCTGACTTTTTTATTATCAATCTGGAGGTGTTGAGATATGAAAAAAGATTTCCGTAGTAGAACCTTAGCGGTAATCAGGGATTTCAGCATTGAAGAACAGCTGTTTTTATATCATCAAACGAAAATTTTAAAAGAAAAATGGAGAAAGAAGGAAGATATCAGTGAATTTCAAATCAAAGATCCCGTGAATATTTACATAGTCTTCGTAGAGCCAAGTACAAGGACAAAGGAATCTTTCATAAATGCTGCAAAATTTCACAAAAACGCAAGAGTGAACATTTTCGATTCTGAACATTCTTCTTTTAACAAGAGAGAGAGTTATGTCGACACTTTTAACATGTTGACTAGCTATGGAGATTATTCCATCTTCATCGTTAGGACAAGACTCGAAGGTGTCCCAAGACTTTTGAAAAAAAAGGTGGGTGAATTTGCAGATAGGCACGGCATTAAAAGGCCTGCATTCATAAACGGCGGTGATGGAAGACATGAACATCCCACTCAAGAACTTCTGGATGAATACACATTTTTAGAACATAAGAATTTCGATAATTCGCACATCAAAATAGCTCTGATAGGTGATTTGTTGCACGGTAGAACGGTTCACTCGAAAGTGGATGGATTGAGAATCTTCAAAAACGTTGAGGTCGATTTAATAGCACCTGAGGAAATTCAAATGCCTCAACACTATGTAGATAAAATGGAAAGAAACGGTTTCAAAGTCAAAAAATATGAATCGATAGATGAGTATTTGTCAACCGATGAAACAGCGGATATTTGGTATTTCACGAGGCTACAATTGGAAAGAATGGGAGAAGATATGCTCGAAAAAGCGGAATCTTTGAAAAAGGCTGTAACATTCAGAGAAGATATGTTGCACAAAGTTAAAGAAGGGACAAAATTTTATCATCCGTTGCCACGTCCAAAGATCAACCCAGAGATACCGGTGTTTTTGGATGATTCTCCCCTCAATGGTTGGGAAACACAAGCAATGAATGGATATTGGGTGAGGGTGGTGTTACTCTCGATGCTTGGTGGAGCGATTGAAATGGAAACACCGACTGAGCAAAATGAAATTGAAAACAAAGATGATGAATATAAATTCATAATTCCAGCGAAAATAACACATGGAACCAAAGGAGTACTCAAAGAAGGAAAACGAGGAATAAAACCGATAGACAATGGAACGGTGATAGATCATATCGCAAAGGGGAAAAGCCCAGAAGAAATATATTCAACTATAGTCAAGATAAGAAAAATACTCAAACTTTACGATTGTGACAGCGCAGATGGTATATTCAGATCGGCCGATGGTAATTACAAAGGCTACATAAGTTTACCCGATAGATACTTGTCAAAGAAAGAGATCAAAAAACTTTCAGCGATCTCACCTAATACTACCGTCAATATAATAAAAGACAGCTCTGTTAAAGAAAAATACAGGATAAAACTCCCACCAAAAATATACAATTTTGAAGAGATAAGTTGTAAAAACGAAAATTGCATAACAAACCCAAAAAATGGCGAAGGAGTTCCTTCATCGTTCGTGAGAATAGGTGACAAATTGGTTTGTGAATACTGCGAAACACCTCACGATTACGGTGAAATATGGACGATCTGAAATCAAACTCAGTAACAATTCGATACCCTTGACAATCTTCTCGATTTTGTTATAAAATGATACATGCCGTTACAAAAGTGGGGTCGTGGCGCAGTTGGGAGCGCGCTACCATGGCACGGTAGAGGTCGTGGGTTCGAATCCCATCGACTCCACCAGTGAATAAGTTTCAATGCCTCCGAGAATTCGGAGGCTTTTTATTTTTTGGTGTAAAATACCTATTGATATACATCGAAAAAGGAGGAAGTGTATGAAAAAAGAAATAATTTTTGAAAAACTCGCTTGGAAACTTGCGAAAGCTTTTGAAGAAACTGAGAATCTTGAAAAACTTTTGAAGAAAATCGTGGAACTTTTAGCAGATAACGTTGATTATTATGATTGGGTTGGATTCTACTTGAATGATGGTGAAAAGCTGGTGTTAGGTCCATTCGTTGGTGAACCAACCGTTCATGTGGAAATACCATATGGAAAAGGGATATGTGGCCAAGCCGCATCTACAAAACAAATATTCTTGGTTGAAGATGTCACAAAAGAAACTAATTATTTGGCTTGTAGTCCAAAAGTCAAATCGGAGATTGTCGTTCCCATAATGAAAGGTGATAAATTTTTTGGAGAACTCGATATAGACAGCCACACATTGAACGCATTCGATGAGAATGATAAAAGATTCTTAGAAAAAATTTGCGAAAGATTGGCTGAGAAATTCAATGATAGATAAAGGATGTGAAAGAATGAAAAAGGGAATCAACATCTGGTCGTTTAAGAAGGGAATGAGGATTGAAGAATGTATAACTATCTCCAAGAAGGCTGGATTTGAAGGAATCGAGTTGAGCTTGAATGAACAAGGAGAGATAAATTTATACAGTAAAGAAAAAGAAGTGATCACCATAAAGAATTTTGCAAGAGATGTTGGTATAGAAATTCCCAGTTTGGCGAGCGGACTGTATTGGAAATACTCCTTCACCAGCTGTGACCCTAAGATTAGACAAAAAGCCAAAGAAATCGCAATAAAACAATTAGAGATCGCAAAGTTACTTGGTGCTGATACTGTTTTGATGGTCCCTGGAGTGGTAGATGAAGAGGTTGGTTACGACAGAGCATTTGAACGTGCATTGGAAGCATTCAGTGAACTCAAAGAGTACGCCGAGAAGCTTGAAGTTCATATTGGATTGGAGAATGTTTGGAACAAATTTTTGCTGTCACCTCTCGAGTTCAAGGATTTCATAGATAAAGTTGATAGTCCATTCGTTGGAATATACTTGGACGTTGGGAATGTCGTCTATACCGGATATCCCGAACAATGGATAAAGATTCTTGGAAAAAGAATCAAGAAAGTTCACTTTAAAGATTTCAGGCGGTCCATTGGAAACATAAATGGTTTTGTAGATCTTCTGAGTGGAGATGTCAATTTTCCAGCGGTGATGAGGGCTTTTACAACCACAGGGTACAATGATTATGTTATCGCTGAAATGATGCCATACAGTTATTACGAAGATCAGGTAGTTTATAATACTTCTAAAGCAATGGATAGAATATTGACACAAAAGTAAGGAAGGAGTGAAGCGATGTGCTGAAGGTTGGATTGGTTGGATTGGGATTCATGGGAAGGGGTCACCTGGATGTTTACTTGAGATTGGAAGACGAAGGTTTCCCAATCAAATTAGTAGCAATATGCGACGTAGATCCGGATAAATTTAAAAACAAGTTTCTACCAGGAAACATTGATGTCGGGAATAAAAAATACGATTTCTCGAGGTACAAACTCTACAGTGATTACAATGAAATGTTTGAAAAAGAAGAACTCGATTACGTTGATATAGTCCTACCCACATATCTACATGCCGAAGCAACGGTCAAAGCCTTGGACAAAGGTATGCATGTACTATGTGAAAAGCCAATGGCATTGAATCTTCAAGAATGTCAAGCGATGATAGATGCTGCCGAAAGAAACAATAAAAAGTTAATGATAGGCCATTGTTTGAGATTCTGGCCAGAATATGAATATCTGAAAAGTGTGGTAGAAAAGGGTACATTTGGAAAAGTACTCGGAGGTTATTTCTTCAGAGGTGGAACAACGCCGAAGTGGTCTTACAAAGGATGGCTTCTTCGAAAAGAAAAGAGTGGTGGAGCGTTGCTTGATCAACATGTTCACGATATAGATACAATAAATTGGTTGTTTGGAATGCCAAAAGCCGTTTCCACAGTTGGAAGAAATGTTATAGTAGGGAGTGGATATGACATCGTTTCCACACATTACCTTTATGAGGATGGAAAAGTGATAACGGCTGAGGATGATTGGGTACTCAATGGAGATTTTGGCTTTGATATGAGATTCAGGGTGAATTTTGAAAAAGGCAATATCGTGTATGAAAGAGGAATTCTGAAGGTCAATCCCAATGATGCAAAATCTTTTATCCCCGATTTACCAACTGACAACGGCTATTACAGAGAAATAAAATATTTTGCAAATGCAATATTGAACGATACCCCGATTGATATCGCGCCTCCTCAAAGTTCCAAGGAAACCATAAAAATAGCATTGGCCGAAATGGAATCTGCCGACAACAATGGGAAGTATATTGCCCTGTAATAGATAAACCTTTCAAACTAATATAACTAAATCAAAACCATAACACAAAATTTCTGTGGTATAATTCTTGCCAGTATGAAGTTTAAAGTTACTTAAAGAAAATGGAGGTGACAACGTGTCTAAATACGTATATTTTTTTGCAAATGGTAAAGCTGATGGTAACGCAAAAATGAAGGACATATTGGGTGGTAAAGGCGCAAACCTTGCTGAGATGACAAATCTTGGGGTTCCAGTTCCTCCGGGATTTACTATTTCAGCAGAAGTGTGTGATTACTATTACAAACACGAGAGAACTTATCCTGAGGAACTGAAAGCACAGGTTGAGGAAGCCATGAAACGCCTCGAAGAGGCTGCTGGTAAAAAATTTGGAGATCCCAAGAATCCTCTGTTAGTTTCAGTAAGATCCGGTGCAGCAGTTTCGATGCCCGGTATGATGGATACCATCTTGAATCTTGGTTTGAACGATGAAACTGTCAAAGGATTAGCAGAAGCAACTAACAATGAAAGATTCGCTTACGACGCTTACAGAAGATTCATACAAATGTTCGGTGACGTTGTCTTGAAGATACCCCATGAAGAATTCGAAAAGAAACTCCAAAAAATCAAAGATGAAAAGGGTGTAAAACTTGATACAGAATTAAATGCAGAAGATCTCAAAAAATTAGTTGAACTCTATAAGGAACTGTATAAAGAACACGGAAAAGAATTCCCTCAAGATCCGGAGAAACAGTTATGGTTAGCAATTGACGCTGTTTTTGGAAGTTGGATGAATGAAAGAGCTATTAAATACAGACAGATCCACGGTATAAGAGAAGGAGAGCTTCTTGGAACAGCGGTCAATGTAGTTGCCATGGTGTTCGGGAACATGGGTGAAGATAGTGGTACGGGTGTCGCTTTCACAAGAAATCCATCCACGGGAGAAAAGAAATACTATGGAGAATTTTTGCCCAACGCGCAAGGTGAAGATGTTGTTGCAGGTATAAGAACACCTCTCCCACTTGATGAACTTAAAAATAGAATGCCTGAAGTTTACAATCAACTCGTTGAAATATTTGAAAAACTCGAGAAACATTATAGAGATATGCAAGATGTGGAATTCACAATCGAGCGTGGAAAACTTTATTTGTTACAGACAAGAACTGGAAAGAGAACAGCCCAAGCAGCGGTAAAAATAGCAGTTGACATGGTTGAAGAAGGCTTAATAGATGAAAAAGAAGCGATTCTGAGAATTCAACCCGAACAAATAGAACAGCTACTACACCCAACATTCGATCCAGAAGAAAGAAAGAAGGCCCAAGTGATTGCAAAGGGGCTCGCTGCATCTCCAGGTGCTGCAACTGGTAAAGTTGTTTTCAACGCAAAAACAGCGGAAGAGTTAGCTGCAGAAGGTGAAAGAGTTATTCTCGTAAGACCAGAAACTTCACCAGAAGATGTAGGGGGAATGAACTCTGCACAGGGGATCTTAACCTCCAGAGGTGGTATGACTTCGCACGCAGCAGTTGTGGCAAGAGGAATGGGCAAACCTTGTATCGTTGGCTGTGAAGAAATGGAAGTTGATGAAGAAAACAAAGTTTTCAAAGCAAACAACGTTGTGGTCAAAGAAGGAGATTGGATATCCAT
>DQYP01000031.1 GCA_011043375.1 Thermotogaceae bacterium
AATTATGGAACACTTCAAACTATGAAATATTAGAAAATAAAATCAGTATATACGAGTTAAAAGCAAAGCTCAAGGATAATCTTTGGTACAAAAACCTGCATTCGCAGTCTGCTCAAGCTGTTACAGAAAAGCTACAAACAGTATGGAAAAATTGTTTTAAGAAATATATCAAACATCCAAAATATCGTCCTAAAGATGGACATTTGACTGTCATCTGGAAAAAGATCGGGATTAGACTCATTACACTTGCTATTGATCTTGGAGTATCAAGTTTAATCACTGCCACAGATGGAGGATATAGTATCATCATCGATGGAAGAACACTTGTATCAAAGATGAGACTTTTTGCAAAGGAAAGAACAAGTCTTCAATCCATATTATCAAAGCAAAAGCTTAAAACATCAAGACGACTTCATAGCCTTTATGGCAAAGAACGAAACTTTGCCAATGACTATCTGCACAAGGCATCAAAAAAAGTAGTTGACCATTGTCTAAAACACAGGATAGGAACGATTGCAATTGGGACAATGCACAAAGGTATCACAAATATGAATATAGGCACTCAACTCCATAGGATACCATTTGGAAGGTTTGTTAAACAAATCAAGTACAAAGCAGAAGAATACGGGATTGAAGTCACTTTAGTTAATGAATCGTACACATCACAAACGTGTCGCATCTGTGGCAATGTAGACAAAAGCAGTAGAAAACACAGAGGATTGTATGTTTGCAAAAAATGTGGTTCAGTAATTAATGCAGATGTAAATGGAGCGCTAAATATACTTAAAAGGGTATCTCTGAATCTCACTAATGAGATAGGAGTAGGGGTCTTGGCCAACCCAGCACGAATAAGGATCGTTAATCAAGCTTCGTGCAAAGAAATCCTTGCATTTTAATGCGGATTTTAATACGTGAGGAGGTCAAGCTTTCAATGAAATAAAAGTAAGGAGGAAAACAAACAGTGGTTAGAGTGAGATTTGCTCCAAGTCCTACGGGATATTTACATGTAGGAGGTGTTAGAACAGCTCTTTTTAATTGGTTATTTGCAAGGCGAATGGGTGGAAAATTCATTCTCAGAATAGAAGATACTGATCTTGAAAGATCATCGAAAGAATTCGAAGTTTTGATTCTGGAATCCCTGAAATGGTGTGGATTGGATTGGGACGAGGGACCTGATATTGGTGGAGATTTTGGCCCTTACAGACAAAGTGAAAGGAAAGAAACAGGCATATATCAAAATTATGCTCAAAAACTTGTTGAGGCCAAAAAGGCTTATTTTGCAGTTCACGATCCGGAAGATTCAAAAAAGGTTATAAAAAAAGCTTTCGAATGGCCCCAAGAATATTTTAAAAAAGGTTACGATATAACTATAAAATTCAAAATTGAAGAAGGAGAAACCCGTTTCAATGATCTTCTAAAAGGAAAGATGACTTTTAAAAATGATGTTTTTGATGATATAGTCATAATCAAATCTAATGGTTTTCCAACCTACAATTTCGCGGTAGTTGTTGATGATCATCTCATGAAGATAACACATGTTATAAGGGGTGAAGACCATCTTTCCAATACTCCCAAACAAATTATGATATACCAAGCATTTGAATGGAATCCACCAGAATTTATGCACATACCATTGATACTCGGCAAAGATAGATCACCTCTGAGTAAGAGACATGGGGGAACTTCTGTTAACTATTTTAGAGAACAAGGTTATTTGAACAAAGCGTTGATGAACTATCTTGCTTTGTTAGGATGGTCCGTAGAAGAGGAAATCTTTGATTATAAAGAAAAAGTGGAAACTTTCACTCTAAATTCTATATCCAATAAATCTGTAATATTCGATTATCAGAAATTGGAGTGGATAAATGGGAAACACTTAAGAAATATCGATACAATTGAATTATATTCTATATTTTACGATTGGCTTAAAACATTCAAAAAGGAAGAAATTGAAGTTATACGTGAGCTTGATATCAACAAAAGTTATGCCTTGAAGGTATTAAAAATATGCAGAGAAAAAGTGAATACTTTAGCTCAGTTGTTGGAAATGATTAAACCTTTTTTAGTGGATGAATATGAGTATGAAGGAAAATATATAGAGAAATTCAAAAGTGATGGACAAGCAGCCAAAGTACTCGAAGAAAGTATAAAAATCTTCGAAAAAGCACGCGAATTGGATAATACAGATGAGATAAGAAAACTTCTTGAAAACGTATCGAATAACGTTGAGGTTAAAAGGAAAAGAGCTTTTCAAATTGTAAGGGGTGCTTTACTGGGAAAATTGATCACACCAGGATTATTTGAATCCATACAAGTTCTTGGTAAAAGCAGAACACTACAAAGATTAAAGAGGACCCTTGAAATTGGGAGGAACTGGAAGTGAACACAGATACAATTAACATTTTAGGAGCGGGAAGAGTTGGAAAATCTTTAGCTAAAGCTTTGAGTATGAGCGGTTGGGAAATTGAAATAATCGCTAACAGAACTATGAAGAGTTCAACAGAAGCAGTAAAGTTTATAGGAGCAGGAAAAGCAGTAACCATTGACTCTCAACAGTCTCCGAAAGGTATTTTACTTGTTTGCATTCCGGATGACGCGTTGAAAAACCTGGGTGTTATATTAAAAAATTGGGAATTGGAAAATTTGAGTAGCATCATACATACAAGTGGCGCCATTTCCTCAAAAATTTTTGACCTCATTTTGAATCTTCCAAAAGATGTTGGAAAGGCAACTTTGCATCCAGTCAAAGCTTTTGCTGACCCTTCGAAAAGTTTTAAAGATTTGAAGGGTGTATATTTTGGAATAGAAGGTAATCCCAAAGGAGTACATGACGCGTTGAAAATCGTGAAAACTCTTGGAGGGATACCTATTGAGATTACATCCGAACAGAAATTTTTGTATCATTTGTCAGCTGTTTTCTCCTCTAATTTCTTAGTTGAATTATTTTGGATTGCGAGACTTTTACAAAGTAAATGTGGAATACCCGATTCAATTTCCAAAGATATGATTTTGAAATTGATGAGAGGAACTATAGAAAATTTATCGAAGTTGAGTCTTCAAAAAGCTTTAACAGGTCCCGTTGCAAGGGGAGATTGGGAATTAATAGAGAAAGAACACCTAACATTGAATAAAACTTTTCCAGAATTTGTTGCTTTCTTCGATGAAGGTATTAAATTGTTGGAAAGGTTGTCTGGGGGTATGTACAATGGATATAAACAAGATAATCCAATCTAAAGGGAAAAGTAAGCTCGTAATGTTAACTGCTTATGATTTTATAAGTGCCAAGATCCTTTCAGAAGCTTCTGTGGATATTATCCTGGTGGGCGATTCTTTAGGTAACGTCATATTAGGTTACCCAAATACGATACCAGTTACCATGGAAGAAATGCTGATCCACGTCGCAGCAGTAAGACGTGGCGCGCCAAAAGCTTTTGTAGTAGCGGATATGCCATTTCTCTCTTATCAATGTGGTGTTGATAAAGCAGTCGAAAATGCAGGGAGTTTTTTAAAAGTAGGTGCAAATGCCGTTAAAATTGAGGGTGGTATAGAGGTTGCTAATATAATTAAAAAAATCGTTGATTTTGGAATCCCTGTTATGGGCCATCTTGGACTCACTCCTCAATATGTCAATCAGATAGGAGGTTATAAAGTACAAGGTGGAAGCAAAAAAAGTAAAGAGAAATTGCTTAGAGATGCCATAGCTCTCCAAGAAGCTGGTGTTTTCAGCATCGTGTTAGAATTGATAGTGGAAGAAACTTCGAAGGAAATCACTAATGCAGTGAAAATTCCCACGATTGGAATTGGATCTGGACGGTTTTGTGATGGCCAAGTCATTGTTCTTCACGATTTATTAGGATTGATTCCTTCCTTCAAACCAAAATTTGTAAAAAGATATGCCAATTTATTTGAAGTTTCTAAGAAAGCTGTGACGGAATTCATTGAGGATGTTAAAAATGGTGCTTTTCCAAGTGATGAAAATGTTTTTCACATTTAAAAGGAGATGTTTTGTATGATATTGATAATACTCAAAGTTGTATTCAGTATCCTTGTTTTTGTGATCGCTTGGATTGCCTTGAATTTAACTGTTAAATCTGTGTTAGCTGCTTTCACAAAGATGGGAAAGGAGCTTGGAGCTCCACGAACTTTCAAAGTTATAATGAGCATACTATTTTATGTGATAGCGCTCTTCGTTGTTTTAGCTATATGGAATGTGGACATTGGACCTTTATTAGCAGGGGCTGGATTCAGTGGTATTGTCTTAGGTATAGCATTTCAAGAACCTCTATCTAACCTTGCTTCTGGTCTTCTTTTAATATTCACAAGAACAATTAAAGAAGGAGCCGCTGTTCAAGTTGGGGAAACTAGTGGAACAGTTGAAGTCATTCACATAAATCATACGATAATAAAAACTTGGGATGGAAAAAGAGTGCTAATCCCTAACAGAATCGTTTGGAACCGTGAAATAATACATTTTTGGCCTGGACCTGTGAGAAGAAGGGAATTGCTTGTTGGAATCCCTTATGATGCTGATATGGAAAAAGCGATGAACATAATAAAGCAAGCCTTAGAGGAGGAAGAGTTGGTTGAAAAGGATCCAGAACCATCCATTGTTTTTGATCAGTTCGCTGATTCTTCTATAAATTTTGTAATAAAATTTTGGGTGAAAAGGGAGAATTACTTCAGTGCGGGAAATTCTTTAGCAATAAGGATAAAAAGAAAATTGGAAAGCAATGGAATCTCTATTCCATTTCCTCAACTCGATATATATGTCAAAGAAATTTCGAAAGATAACTAAAATCTATAATTTTTTCATCTTTTTTGCTATAAGTTGAACTTTTAACGTATAATTCATTTTAGGAAAACTCAAGATAGGCGGGGCAAGGATGATAAAATATAGACTAAGAAATAAAAAGACAGAAGAAATCATCGATCTTGCTCAAGCAGGATTACGTGAAGCAATTGAGGCAATTGTTGAGCAATATTATCCAATGGTTATAAAGATATCTTCAAAATACTATGGGAATTGGGCCGAGCATGAGGATATCATTCAGAACGGCTTGGTTGGGCTTTTGAAAGCTATCTTTTATTATCAAAAGGGGAAAAGTTCTTTCACCTCTTTTGCCTGGAGAAGTATAGAAGCCGAAATAAAGTCGTTCTTGACGTATCTGAACCGAATGAAGAACAAAGTTCTTACAAATGCAATAAGCATGGATTCATTATTCTTGGACGATGAATCCGAAGAACCGGGATATGTGATGTCAGCGGAAGTGCAAGAAAAGAGCACGCCATTTGAGGTTTATTTAGTAGAATCTTTTTTGGAAGAAGCCAAGAGAATACTAACAGATTTAGAATACAATGTTTTAAAAATGCGCATAGAAAGATACACATACAATGAAATCGCTGAAAAGTTGAATATAAAATGGAAAGCAGTGGATAATACTTATCAAAAAGTTAAAAAAAAGTTGAGACCGTTGCTTGAAAGGTATAGAATGATACAATCATTGATTTTGGTTAAATAACGGTGATATGGAGGGATACATTTGGCATATATTCCCAGAAGAAAATCAAAGGGCTTTGCAAAACGTTTGTCTCAAAGAAGAGAAACGAGTAAGTATCCAGCTCAAAGGTATAAACTTAGCTTTTTCGGGTTGCTGATTTTCGTTGGTGCTTTGATATCTCTGATTTTTTCCAGTTACAATCTTCTGATACTTGATTCATTTAAAAATGAATTGGCAAGAACCCAAAATGTTTTGACAAGCAAAATAGATAATTTGAACTCCAAGCTTGATGAAAAATTGAAGGATATAGAGCGTTTTCTTGGACCTCAAGGTATTATTGACAGATACATTGTTGCTTCGAATATACTAATGAACGAAAAGAGTGATATCGCCAAAATACTGACTGAAATACAGAAAGATGAAAAAACCGGGTATTTCAGAGTCTTTATATCTGGTCCCAACAAAGTCTGGGTAGGGATAAAAGCACCGGGTTCGCAAACCTATATTTACCAGAAAGAATTTTCTCCGGGATTGTCGGATGAAAAATTCTACTTTTTTAAAAAACCACTCGTTGAAACTGTTTTTACTGTGCAAATACCTAAAGAAATATCAATAAGAACTGGTGATCCAATTAGAACATATCTTCTTCTAAATTATCTTGGTTCTTACAAGGTTGTCAAAATCGATAAAAGGAACATAGACTATTTATTCAAATACATAGGTCTAAGAATTCCATAGAATATAGAAAGAGGTGAGCATATGGATTACAAAATTGTGACGAAGGGATTGGAACTAAGTGATTCTTTGAAAAATTACTTAGACAAAAGACTTTCAAAAATTGATAGAATAGCCAACAACATTGTTTCAGCGGATGTTAGACTATCAAAGGAAACTCGAGGTCGTGAAATAGTTGAAATAACCATTCATATGGGAAACACCATTATAAGGGTTGAAGAGATCACAAATGATATCTATAGCTCAATAGATGCCGCTATCGATTCCTTAGTCAGAAGAATAAAGAGATACAAAGATCTCAAGCATTCAAGGCAACAGAGAGCACAAAGGACGCTAGAACGGGAGACCCAGACCCAGGAAGAAAAGAGCTTTCTAGATAAAATCGTTAAGACAAAAAGATTTTTTATGAAACCAATGAGCATTGAAGAAGCTATAATGCAGTTAGAAATGTTAGGGCACAGCTTTTTTGTGTTCAGAAATGCGGAAACGGATGAAATCAATGTTGTGTACACTCGTAAAGATGGAAATTATGGTTTGATAGAATTGGAAATATAGAATTAAAGTCTTACAATGCTAAACTAAAGATAGTGTTAACTAGTAGTGATGATGATATACGATAAATCGGAAACAGCAGATGAATATTATTGAAGTCTTTGAAAAGTCTAAGAAGTACTAGTAATTAGGAATAAGATCCCTCACATACGTTCGGGATGACACAATACATCACGTTCGTTCGGGATGA
>DQYP01000033.1 GCA_011043375.1 Thermotogaceae bacterium
GATGAGTATCCTATATGTGCTAAAATCTTAAATATGATAAGGAAAAATATGCATAGGAGGCAGGTAAATAATCATGAAAAAAATATACCTCGATCATGGAGCTACAACACCAGTTTTACCTGAGGTTTTTGAAGAAATGAAACCTTATTTTCTTGAGAAATTTGGTAATGCATCGAGTTTACATTTATTCGGTGAAGAAGCTAAGAAAGCTCTCGAATCCTCACGAGAAAAAATAGCAAAACTGATAAACGCTGAACCTAATGAGATATATTTCACCTCAGGTGGCACCGAAGCAGATAATACAGCTATAATTGGTGCAGCACTTGCCAATTCTAAAAAAGGGAAACACATCATAACTTCGCCCATTGAACATTCTGCTGTACTTGAGAGTGTTGAGTATCTTCAAAAAAATGGATTTGACATTGATTTTGTCAAAGTGGACTCTAATGGAAGGGTAGATGTGGAAAGTTTAAAGAATATGATCAAAAAGGATACGATTTTGATAAGCATAATGTGGGTTAACAATGAAACAGGAGTTATACAACCAATTCAAGAAATTTCCAAAATAGCTCGTAAACACAATATAATCTTTCACTCAGATGCTGTCCAAGCTCTTGGAAAGTTGAAATTAGATGCGAGTTGGGTTGATATTCTATCAGCCTCGGCACACAAATTCTATGGGCCCAAGGGTGTTGGCTTTATGTACTTAAAGAGAGGAAACAAGGTCAATCCAACAATATTAGGTGGTGGACACGAAAGAGGTATGAGGAGTGGTACCGAAAACGTATCAGGTGTTGTTGGAATGGCCAAAGCATTGGAATTATGTTATAGAGATTTTGAAGGAAAACATGAGATATTTAAAAAGTGGAAAGACAAGATGATAGAAAAATTGGAAGAAATAGGGGATTATCATATAAACGGTGGAATTGTTGATGTTTTGCCTACACATTTGAATGTCTCATTCAAAGGAATCAGTGGGGAAACATTGATGTATTCACTCAGTTTGAACGGGATAGCTATTTCAACCGCATCCGCGTGTTCATCTCATCATACCAATAAAACCGCTTCACATGTGTTGAAAGCGATGGGGCTAGATCATGAAACGATAATTGGGGCGGTAAGGATTGTCACAGGGCTGGATAACACTGATGATGATATAGAGAAGTTTCTAACAATATTGGAATCAGAGGTCAGGAGATTGAGAAGCTTGGGGTGAAATTATGTACTCAAATAAATTCATGGAGCATTTTTTAAGGCCTAAGAATAATGGAAAACTTGAGGATTTTGATTTTTACGGAAAAGCTGTCCATAGTGTTGACAGCGATGAAATCGTAATATACATAAAATTGGAAGGGAAAATTATAAAAAAAGTTGGGTATCAAATTAAAGGATGCCCAAGGGCTATTGCAGCTTCGAGTGCTTTCAGTACACTCATAAAAGGAAAAAGTATGGAAGAAGCCTTGAACATATCCGAGCGCGATATAAGAAAGGAACTGGAGTTCTATGACGAAAAATTCACGTGCATTTCTATTCCAGTTGAAGCTTTCAAAAAAGCAGTGGAGGCATCCAAGAATGAATGAGTTGAGAATATTGATAACCAATGATGATGGAATAATGTCACCTGGAATATCAATCTTGGTAAAATACTTGAAAAGAGTAACAAGAGAGATCATCGTGGTTGCACCAGATATTGAGAGAAGTGCTACGGGTCACGCCATAACAATAAGAACGCCCTTATGGATTAAAGAAGTTTCCGTTAACAATGAATTTTTAGGATATGCCGTTAATGGGACACCAGCAGATTGTGTTAAGCTCGCTATTCATGCCTTAAGTAAAGGAAAAATAGATTTGGTTATAAGTGGTATAAACAGAGGTGCGAACCTTGGAACAGATATACTTTATTCAGGAACTGTATCTGGTGCACTTGAAGGAGCTTTGATGGAAAAACCTTCCATTGCTGTGTCAAGTACCGATAGTGATAATCCAAACTTTGAAAGTGCTGCAGAATTCGTCATAAATTTTCTACGAATTTTTGATGTGAAGAATCTACCCAGATTCACGGCTTTAAATATAAATGTCCCTGCTATGCCTTACAATGAAATAAAAGGCTGGCGAATAACAAAACAGAGTAAAAGAAGATATAGTGATTATTTCGAAGCCAGAAAAGACCCATTTGGGAATACTTATTATTGGATGCTGGGGGAAATCATAGAGGATGACCCTTCAGAGGATTCCGATTATATGGCGGTAAAAAGTGGATATGTCTCCATAACACCGATAAGTGTGTTTTTAACTGATCAAAAACTTTTTGAATATCTTAAGGAGGTTGAAAGAACTTGGCATTGAGAATCAGGTTGTTGGGAGATCCAATATTGAGGCAAAAAGCTAAGAAAATAGAAATAATCGATGAATCACTTAGGGAAATAGCAAAAGAGATGGTTGGGATCATGTATTCTGGTGATGGCGTTGGTTTAGCTGCTCCTCAAGTTGGTCTCAGTATAAGATTGATAGTGGTCGATATCGGAGATGGTTGGGATGCATACATCAATCCTGAAATAATTGAAAAAAGTGATGAGATCATAGTAGGTGAAGAAGGGTGTTTATCAATTCCCGAGGTTTTTGAAGAGGTTCCAAGACCTCGATGGATAAAGATTAAATATCAAGATTTCAATGGAAATTATCATGAGGAATTAAAAGAAGATTATGCTGCAAGGGTTTTTGCTCATGAAATAGATCATCTTGAAGGAAAGCTGTTCATAGATTATCTCAGTCTTGCGAAGAGAAGACTTTTAATGCCAAAGTTGAATGAAATAAGAAGGAGATCAAAGGTGGTATCAAAATGAAAATAGTATTTATGGGAACTTCTGAATATTCCGCGAAGCATTTGGAAGAAATCATAAAGGCTGGTTTCAACGTCGTTGGAGTGGTGAGTCAACCCGACAAACCAGCTGGAAGGGGGTTGAAACTTCGACCAACACCTGTCAAACAAGTGACATTGAGGTACGATTTGCCAATTTATCAACCACTAAAAATAAACAGTGGTGATGGCTGGAAAGTTTTAAAATCACTTGATCCAGATGTAATAATAGTTGTCTCATACGGAAAGATATTAAAAAAGAACATTTTGGAACTTCCAAAATACGGTTGTTACAATGTTCATCCATCGTTGCTTCCAAAGTACAGGGGAACAACTCCAATCCGAAGAGCATTGGAAAATGGTGAAAAGATGACGGGTGTGACTATATTCAAACTTGATGAAGGTATAGACACAGGCCCAATTGCGATGCAAAAAGCAATATGTATATCCATAGATGACACCTACGGGACTTTGAATGAAAAACTCACAGAACTTGGCTGCAAAATGTTGGTAGAATTCCTTAAAGATCTTGAAAACGGAAAAGTTGAGTTAAAACCTCAAATAGGTAAAGCGAGCTATTCAGACAAAATCTCTAAGAAGGAGCTGTTCATCGATTGGAATCAGTCTGGATTCAAGATTTTCAACAAAACACGTGCATTTGATCCAACGCCGGGAGTTAGATCGAAACTCAATGGAAAACTTTTCAAATTCTTCGGAGCCATTTTGGAAGAAAGAAAGCTTGAAAATGACCATATTCCCGGACAAGTAGTGGATATTGATAAGAAAGTAATAACAATCGCTTGTGGTAACGGTAGGGATTTGGTTAAATTCAAGAGACTACAACCTTCTGGTAAGCGGATAATGAATCCGATTGAACTGAAAAACGGAAGAATAATAAAAAAAGGTGATATTTTTTCTTCAGAAAATTGAAAGTTACATCTCCTTTTTTTGTTTTTTCAAGGTATCCCAGTTTTCAAATTAACCTTTCAATAAGTAATTTCATAGAAAGATTTTACAAAATTAAAAGATATCTCAACCTATTCTCTTCCAAATGAGAATATAATTTTATTTGACTTCTCAATTTTTCAAAAGTAAAAGGGTGTTTCAACTTGAAGAACAGCACCAGAATTTTGGGAATTGATCCAGGATACGAAATAGTGGGGTATTGTTTCATTGATGTATCAGGTAGTTCCACCAAGTTAGTAGAAGCAGGGACAGTAAGGACAAAGAAAGAAGAGAATTTTCCAAAGCGTTTGTTGAAAATTTATAATGAAATTTCAAACCTTATAGAAAAATATAAACCAAGTGAAATGGCAATCGAAACATTATATTTCTTTAAAAACGCAAAAACAGCTATAGAAGTGGGCGAAGCGCGTGGAATCATATTACTCATTGCTGCAATGAAAAACTTGGGGATTTTTGAATATACCCCATATCAGGTTAAAATAGCAGTTACTGGTTACGGAAAGGCTACGAAAAACCAAGTCCAAGAGATGGTAAAAGTACTGCTTGGATTAAAAAAGAAACTTAAACCTGATGACGTTGCAGATGCAGCAGCAATAGCGATATGTCATGCTAATAGCAGAAAATCGTTGTCTTTGGAGGAATGGTGAGTGATAATAATTGAACCTGATATTAAAAATTTGAGGGTTCTTCTTGAAAATCTCGGTAATTTCAGTAACCTTAGAATATCAGAAGAATTGGAGATCCAGAGAATCGAAATCAAAGATAATGAAATAGTTTTATTAGCAAACGGTGAAACTAACAACATTGAACCTATTGTGAAATGGTTGAGCAAATATTTTGGAATTAATGTGAAGTTATTGAATCATTCTGAAAATGGTGAGAAACCAATTTTTTCTGAATCACCTGCATTGGAAGCCGTGAATTCTTGGAAAAAAATATGCAGAGAAATAAACGGTTCCATTCCGTATTTCAACGGGTCTTTTGAACCAAAGATAAAGGATGAAAATACGATAGTTTTGGAAGTTCCAAATGAGTTCTTGAGGGATCGCTTTGAAATGAAAAAAAATGTGTTCTTGGAGAAAATAGAACGATTAATTTCCAAAAAGATAAATTTGATATTTGAAATTGCTAAAAGCTCATCAGATGATCAAAAAGAAATCGAGAATCATAGTTATAAGTTCGAGAAATCTGTTCCAAATTCTAAGGTTGAGAATAAAGATTCACCATTAGAATCTGAAGTTGAATCTGGAAGTCTCTCCAAACACCCATATATTCCAAATGAGCTCACATCTGGAAAACTTTTAGAAATATATGGAGAAATTTTCAAGATTGAGAAGTTCAGGGATACTTACTATGTGAGCGTTACGGACTTCAAAAATTCCATAACTTGCACGGTTAGAGAAAAAATTTTTGAGGATCTTGGAGTTGATATTGGATCTGGAATCAAAGCAAATGGAACAGTGTTCTATGATTCTTACCGAAAAGAACACTTGCTGAAAGTATCTAAAATTTCAAAGGTTTCCTTAAAGAAAAGGATAGATTCATCCACAGAAAAAAGGGTGGAACTCCATTTGCATACCAAAATGAGTACCATGGATGCTGTGGTGGATATAGATGAGTTGATAAGAACCCTAAAATCTTGGGGGCACGATGCCGTTGCTGTAACTGACCATGGGGTTGCTCAAGCATTCCCAGAGTTATATGATAAAGCGAAGTTAAATGGAATAAAACCGATATTTGGTATGGAAGGATATATGATCGACGATATTTCACCAATAATAAATAATTTACATAAAGACGCCGATCTTGATGAGGTTGATTATGTGGTCTTTGATTTAGAAACCACAGGATTGGATCCTCATGTAAATGAGATAATAGAAATAGGAGCAGTGAAGATAAGTAGCGGAAAGAAAATAGAGGAATTTCACTCGCTTGTGAAACCAGAACATGGTGTTAGTAAAGAGAGTTCTGAAATAACAGGTATAACCATGGAAATGTTAAAAGATAAACCTTCATTGGGTGAAGTCCTTCCAAAATTTTTGGAGTTCATAGATGACTCGGTGTTAGTAGCCCACAATGCTAACTTTGATTATAGATTCATTAGATATTGGATCAAAAAGTTAACAGGTAAAAATTGGGAATGTTGTTATATAGATACATTAGCACTTTCAAAGACTCTACTCAATATGAAGAGTTATAGCCTCGATAAAATTGTTGAAGAACTCGGTCTTGGAGATTTTAAACATCATAGAGCACTGGATGATGCTAAAATGACATCAAAAATATTTTTAGAGTTTGTAAAGAAGTTGAAAACGCGTGGTATAGAGAGATTATCCCAGATAGATAATATGAGAAGAAAAATGGGAGTTAGGAAGAGCTCAAGATATCATGTAACTATTCTTGTGAAGAATAAGTGTGGCCTAAAAAATTTATACGAATTAGTATCAAAATCACATTTGGATTACTTTTATTCCGTCCCAAGAATCCCCAAGAGTCTTTTATCAAACAAGAAAGAAGGGTTACTGCTTGGTACTGCATGTATCAGTGGAGAACTCGCCCATCATTATCTTGAAGGAGCTTCCGTCAAGGAACTCGAAGATATAATAACCCTCTACGATTTTATAGAAATAATGCCCTTGGATGTGGTGGAAGAGAATGATAGAGTTGATCGTGAAAGATTAAAACAAATGTACATAGATTTCTATAAATTTGCCAAACGCTTGAATATACCAGTGATAATGACAGGAGATGTACATTTTCTGAATCCAGAGGATGCCAAGATCAGGGAAATCCTGATGATCGCTCAAGGAAGGAAAAATTATCAACAACCCGCACTATATTTGAGAACTACTGAGGAAATGATGCAGGCTGCGATGGAAATATTTGAGGATGAAAAAATAGCACGCGAGGTTGTGATCGAGAATCCACGAAAACTTGTAAAACAAATAGAAAATATAGAACTCCTCGAAAAAAAACTGCATCCACCGGTAATTGAAGGAGCGGATGAAATAGTAAAAGAAAAAGCACTGAATAAAGCAAAAAAGTTGTATGGTGATCCTTTGCCTGAGATAGTTTCAAAACGCTTGAACAAAGAATTAGATGAAATAATCGGCAATGGTTATGCCGTTTTATATTTGATAGCTCAGAAAC
>DQYP01000315.1 GCA_011043375.1 Thermotogaceae bacterium
AATTACTGGTACTTTTTATACTTTTCAAAGACTTCAATAATATTTATCTGCTATTTTCACTTCATTGAATATCATCATCACTACTAGTTAACACTATCAAGCTCTTCACTGAACTCCTCAATCAAAATTATCTCCGCATCTTCTCTGTTTTCATTTGTGAATTTTGAGATCATTCTTTTAACGTATTCATGGGGTATGAGTTTTTTTAGCTTCTCAAAACCTATTTTTTCTTGGAGTATTCCTTTAATTAGATCATTTCCCTGCCTCACAAGATACTTTGGTAGCATCAGACTTTTTATAACCTTTCTAAGATCATCAAGATAGTTTTTCTCATCAAAATTCCTTGAGATTAAATACTCAACACCGCTCAAAAATTCACGTTCAGCTCTTGAAAGTCTAACGCTATCAGTTGGTTTTCTATTTCTAAACAGTTTTAGATACTCTTCAAGTTTTTTGTCAACCTTATCGTATTTGTGAGAGCACATACTTTTAAAATAATTCAATCCTTCTCTCGCCGAAATATTGAAAAGCTCATCTTCTTTTACAAGTTCAAAATTCAACAGATGATTTTTTCGTGTGAAAATCAACGCACCGTTGAATTCAGCATTTAAAATTTTTGTCCTAACGCGTTTTGGAAGGTTTAAAGCTTCTTCATATATCTCTGGTTTATTTGTTTTTATATCATTCAAATCGTTTAAATACTCAACATCCCAAGAAGATTCCTGTTTTTCAAGTTCTCTGATTTCCTTGGCGAAGTATGAATTTATGGACTCATCAGTTGTCAAAATCTTTGTATCTGTTCCGAGAATAAAATTAAACATGTGGATTTTCGCGGTTGTGATTTTCCTGACAGAAGTTTCATCTTCTCCTATGACCGTTGGGAAATAATTATATATGTATATCTTTTCCTGAACCCTCTTTCCTATTCTGTTTATACGTCCTACTCGTTGTATCACACGTGTTGGATTATATGGTATATCGTAATTGAAGATCACATCCGCCCTGTTGAGGTTGAAGCCTTCTGATATTGCGTCAGTTGCTATGAGCAGTTTGAAATCATTTGTTTGCGAATGATAACTTGCATCGAATTCTTTTCTGATAATTTCACGGTTTGCTTTAGTGGAATCTTTACTCGTGTATTTCACAGCTGGAAATTCATCTTTCAATTTTTCGTGCAGATAGTTCACTGTATCTGCAAATTCACTGAAAACAACGATTTTTCTACCTGGTTTTTCTCTAAAAAGTTTTCTGAGATTGCTTTTAAAGTGTATCAATTTCTGATCTTGTAAATCCCTGTTCCCAAACCATTCATCATATATCTCTTTTAAAAGTTCAACGTCTGACTGCAGATCCTCCACAAAACTTTTCCTTATTTCTCTTGAGTCTATGAAGTAATACCCTTTCTCTCTAAGTTTATCAAGAGCCTCTCTGGATTCATCTGGTATTTCATCTTCTTCATAGGTGCCTTCATTGAAAATCTCCTCTGGATCAGGAATTGCACCTCTTTTATATATCGGAACCTGTCCGCTTTTGTACCATTTGATCATCCTTTCGGTTGCTTCAATCATGTGTTCAAGTGATATTCTAAAGGCATATATAGAACTTTCAAATCTGTAAACAAGCAGTTTCCTCATGAAATTTGCGATGTTTTCTTGAGATCTTTCAAAATTCTCCGTTCCAAAAAGCTCTGTGAGCGGTTTTCTATACTTTTCAAAATTCTTCAAATAAGCTGTTGGTTTGTATCTTGTGGCCTTAAAATATTTGAATTTTGGTTTTTCGTCATACGGGCAGATTTTTTCAAGCGTTTTTAAATACAGTTCTGCTATTTCTCCAAGATCATAACTCATCAATTTTGGTTCTTCAACCTCTGGAAACATCATACCCTGAACTTTCAAATCCTCTCTGTAAACCCCTATTTCCTTGAGATCGAGTCTTGTTCTTCTAATAACCACAGGAGAAATTATATCCCTTATTTTGCTTGATATTTCCTCGATTTTTCTTTTATCTCCATTCCTTTCTGCATTTAAAAAGTCTTCGTTAAATTTTTTGAATATACTCTGAAGATCACCTTGTTTTTTATTCACAAATGTTGAGGTTGTAGGAGCTTGAAAGAGTTTTAAAAGCGAAAAAATATCCGAAGGCCTGTTGTTAAAAGGAGTTGCTGAAAGCAATACCACTTTGTTTCCCTGACAGATTTTATGAAGTGTTGCATAGCTTTGAGTGTTCTCATTTCTATACCTATGTGCTTCATCAACAATTATTAGTTTTTCACTTTCATCTGAGATTACAAAATCAAGGGCCTCTTCAAGTTTTCCAGAGCTGAAAACCCTTCCTTGAAAATCAAAATCGAACCTATAAGCTTGCCAGTTTTCTACAAGATGAGGTGGTGCTATCACAACGGTTCTTATTCTCAAAACATGGGCTATGGCTGAAGCTATTACAGTTTTACCAAGTCCAACAACATCAGCGATTATAACGCCATTGTGTTGATTCAGTATCGAAATTGCTCGTTCAATTGCATCGAGTTGGTATTTTAGATCATAAAATTTATTCTCTGTGATTTGAGAAGGTAAAAATTCCACTTTTAGTTTCTGAGCTTCAAAATATTCGTGGAGGGCTCTGATGTAAAGTAGTTGTGGACTTGGGACAACACTGATCCACGTTTTTTCGACAAGACGTTTCTTAAATTCTTCAAAGTTGTCTTCGCTAACTATTGGAACAGAATCCTCCCACATTTCATCAAAAAGCTGTTTTGCACCGTTGTAGTACACAGCATCATGCAAAAGCACGCTGATCTCATTTTGACCTGTTAAACCACTGTAAGTAAGATTACTGGAGCCAATTATCAAAAAACCGGGACTGAACCCCAAGTTTTTTTCCTTTCTTTCAAACAAATACATTTTAGAGTGAGTTGGCTTTCGAGTTTTTCTGATTTCGAGCGTCCCATTTTTTATTTTCTCGAGAAAAATATAGAAAGCCTCTTGATTTTCATACGAATCAAAATAATCCGATGAATTCACAAAATCTTTAAAACTATCTATGAATTTTTCTCTTATTACTTTGTCTGAAAGATTTTTTTCTTGCTTTAATTTGTAAACCTCGGCAAAAATATTACCAATGTTTTTTTCGATCTCAAGCCCAACGAGCACTTTTATATTTTTGTCTATTAGTTCTTTGTAAATCTCTTTAAAGCCTGAGAAATAGAAAAATCCCACCAGAAAATAACAGTTTTCAACTTCTTTTGAAATGCTCTTTATGAATTCAGAAAGTTTAACTTCATCATTAGTGATAAAAGGTTTGAAACTGTTCATTGAATTTCCCTCTACTTATTCAGGTATGATCTCAAAGCATGTTTTGACCAGAAGATTTCTTTCATATACCAAGATCCTTTTTCAGTTCTTCATGAGAGATTAGATCCTCACCTTTGCGTGCTTTTTCCACAGTTTTAAGAAATTCCTCATCACTTTCGAGGTGAAGTTGAAGCAAAATATCATCCCATTCTTCAAGCAGCTTTTCCACCGTTTTATCATCAAGCTCCTTTATTGCACGTATCAACTTTTCCTTTGCTAATGTGGACACAATATCATCCCTTTCTCAACAGAAAATTAGATCAGTTACCTTCAATTATTTCTATCTCCTTTTCAGTGAGATCATATAGCTGATACACAAGCAAATCAATTTCTTTTTCAAGTTTTGTGGTGTCTGATTGGGGGTTTTGGTGTTTGGAGAAGATGATTTGGTTTACTATGGCTTCTATTTGGCTGACAATGGAACAATTATTAGAAATGGCGAAAGGAATAGGAATATCTTTTATAAATTCACTTTTGTATCGAATACCTTTATTGCCTAATCCTCCGCCCGAATAAAAAACAGAAAATATATATTCAAGGAATAAAGAGTTTAAAAATCCAACAAAAAACCTTATATTTTGACCTGTTAGTATTCTACATGTATCAATAACGTAAACAAAACCAGGATCATAAGAAAAAGATGGCTTTTGTGCCATTTCTTTCCACACCACCTTCTCTTTCTCAAATTCGGGGTAGTAATCACAGTGCCTTAACTCCCACCAGTAATCCCCTTTATCATAGCGTTTCTTTGCTTTTTCTTCAAATTGCTTCAAATATCTCATCAGCGATGGAAATTGCAATATTATAAATTCTTCTGGATCTTTACCATTTCTATTTTGGTTGGTCCATCCAGCAGGTATTATTATTAAATACCGCTCCGCCCACTTATAATAATATCTCTTTATATCCCTGCCCCTAAGAACCGGTTTTATTATTTTCTCGGTTCTTTCCCTTTCATCAGCACTTTTGCAGTTATTCAAAATCTCCTGTCTTGTTTTTTCGTCAATAATAAAAGCCTCGTTACAGCCTGTTTTAATCCCATAATATATTTTCACATCCCAATCTTTGAGTGGCTTTCCCAGATTTTCTATCTTTTCTTTCAAGTAATATTCTGTAAGATCACCTATGAACCAGGGACCTTTTTTCATTCTCGGTAAATGTTTTGCATTGTTTTCAACGTATTTTTCTAAACTTATGTTCTTTAACTTTTCTTTCAGAGAAATACCCGTCAATTTCTCTTGATTAACGGCTTTCTGAATGAGTATTATGTTAGTATCAACCGTTGCGTTTTCAAAAACTCCTGGGCCCAAATCAACCACTAATACAGGATTATATTGATCAAAGAATTTCCTGAGCTTTTCACCATATTTTGCTCTCATCCATTTGTTGCTGGTTATGTAGCACAGAAATCCTTTATCTTTCAAAAGTTGAATTCCTCTTTCATAGAAAAGACAGTATATATCACCTGTTCTAATGAAAGTTTTATAATTTTGAGATTTATATTTACTGGCAAGTTTTCCATGATCTTTTTGAAGCTGTATGTATGGTGGATTTGATATCACAATATCAAATCCATCTTCTATTCCAAACATCCAAAATGGATTAAACCACTCTGCAGGTTCGTCTCCAAATGGATCCCAATCTACCAAATACTTTTCGACGCCCGTTTTTGCTTTTGTCCAATCCTTAGTCCAGTTCAAATAAGTAGCTATTAATTCTTCTCTTTTTGCATAGTATTTTTTCTTTATATTTTCTTTTTCTTCATTTGTTCTTGCAGTGAAATATTCCGTCATTATCCTTTGAAGTTCATTGATTATGCTAAATGTCACTTGGACCGCGTGTTTATCTTCTATATCAATTAAAGTATCTGCGCAAACAAATTTGAATTCAAGGTTTGGAAGAGGTTCTATACCCCTGTTTGGTTTTGAGTCATCCACATGTTCATCAACAATCAAAGACAGGAAAAACCTCAACTTTGCTATTTCAACTGCTATTTCTTGAATATCAACACCGTATATTGAGTTCTTAATAACATTGAGCTTTCTTGTATATTGTGCCGTTTCTCTATCAAGTCTTTCTTTTAATACACTTCTACTCACAGGATCGAGCTTGCTTAGAATAGTTTCTCTCCAAAGCTCTGCATTTGGATCTATTTTTTCAAGAATCCAAACAACCTTTTGCAATATTCCCATTGGAAACGCTCCAGAGCCACACGCGGGATCGATGATCTTCATGTTAAATATCGCGTTGAATATTAGATCTTTTTCATCTTCGCTCAATTCAACATCTTCCATGTACGAAAGAAGTTTCTTTATCCTTTCTTCTGCAACGTTCGTTTTTTCAATTAAATAGTGCTTTAAACTAACATTTACCATGAATTCCACGATTTCTCGTGGAGTGTAATAACTTCCGGTTTGTCTTCGGGCGCTTTCACCTGTTTCAGGTGATATTTCCGCAAGCAAATTCTCAAATATCCTACCAAGCATTTCAGGATCAACAGACAGTTCAACATCTATCGGTGTATTTTCGTCTATGGTGAAATTGTAGCTATCGAGAAATTTGAAAAAGTTTTCGAACCACTCGTCTGGAATTTTTAAAGTGTTTATGTACTTTGAAAAACCGAACTCGTCTGTTTCGTAATAATCATCCCTTTTTGGAGTGAAAAGACCGCCATTTAAGAACGGTATGGTTTGATATACGCCTTTTCTATATTTCTCTTTTCTTTTTTCTATGGGAGTGTTTAGTATCTCGAAAAATAGGGGTTCTAAAACACTGTGATAATAATCTTTATAATTTCTTACAGCTTCTGATGAAAGTAACTCTTCCGATATCAAAGGAATACCATTTTTAGAGTGCTTTTTCTTTAAAAACCAAATGAATATTATTCTACCTATTAAACGAACTATGAAATTCTTTTTGTGGGTTTCATCATCAACACTTGGTAATTTTATTTTATCGAACAACTGATAGAAAAATTTGGAGATTCCTTTGTAAAAATCTTTGTTTACAACCTCCACAGAGAAGCGAGATTTAAGATCTTCGAGGTCTTTCACTTTGCCTTTTAATTGAACAGAAGGAGTGTGGATTTTAGCATTTGGTCCCAACAAAAATGAAAATCTTTTTGGATTAGAATACTTTTTTACAATACCTTTTTCATCAAGTTCGAGATCTATGGTTAACAGAGATAGCCTGTAATTCTCCGAGTTCTTAGATAAGAAAACGGCAAGAGCATACCTTTCGCCTCGATTGGTAAGAATTTTGAATGCTTCCTTTGTTAAAGTAACGCGTGGGTCTGAATCTGAATCATGGTGAAATTCATATACGTTCAAATCAAGTTTTTCATCTTTCCCCAGTATATAAGCTTTTTTGATCTTTCGTTTTTCTGATGCTGTGTAAGTTTGAACATTCAATTCTGAAATATCTTCGATATACTCATCGGTTAAAAAGTTCCGTAGAAATCTGAGGAATTCGGATCTTTTGTAGACAGAGTTAAACTCCATTTGTTATATCCCCCCGACACCTTACAAACATATTTTATCACAGCTAATCTCCTAAAAAATAAAAAAGACTTGTTTCATTAATCTACTTATATAGAATAGGATTCCTCGTCG
>DQYP01000134.1 GCA_011043375.1 Thermotogaceae bacterium
TTCTGTTTTTGAAATAAAGTCCTGAATGCTGCAAAAGGGTGCTTTATAACTACCGGAGTAATTGTAGAAACTTTGCTCCAGTTTTTCCAGCCAGTCGAGGGCTTCGGCGGCACTTACTTCACGGCCCAGTAACTCGTTAAGATGCAGGCTTGACACACAGGCAGCATTAGCAAACTTCGCATCACGCTGGTACTGACTCATGCCATTCACAATATTTGAATGTTCGTAAGCTGTAGCCGGAACCAGTACGCCACCCGGGCACATGCAAAAGGTATAAATTTGCTGGCTACCATCTCCCTTGGATGTAAGACGGTATTCGGCAGCTTTTACACCCATAATATGTGGTTTGCCCCATTGAGCTATGTTAATCAGTTCCTGCGGATGTTCCATGCGGCTACCAATAGCAAAGTTTTTGGTGTGAAATATTACCCCTCTTTGCATCAGCATTCGATAGGTTTCGAAAGACGAATGGCCCGAAGCAATAACGAAATAATCAGCATCCAGGCTTCCCCCTGAAGTAATGGCCTGTGTAACTTTTCCATTGACCACTTTTAAATCTTCCAGCATCGTCTCAAAAAGCACCTTTCCACCAATCTCCTGAAACTGCTGACTCAGCTTACTGACAATCACTTTCAAATTGTCGCTTCCCAAATGGGGGTGTGCCATATATTCTATTTCTTCGGGTGCTCCGGCTTTTACATATTGCGACAAAATGAATCTTTTTTCTAAAGAGATTCGTTTGCTCCGCGATGTGAGCTTACCATCAGAAAAAGTACCGGCACCTCCTTCGCCAAAAGCATAATTGCTTTGCGGATCAAATTTTCCGCTTTTCTCAAAGTTCTGAATACCGGCATCACGTTTACCCACAGCCGTCCCACGATCAATTAACGTAGTTTTAAAACCTGCTTTTTGAAGAACAAAAGCTGCAAAGAAACCTGCAGGACCCGTACCTACAACAAGGGCTTTTTCACTTCTTTTTTTATACGGAATGATCAGTTCCGGTTCGCTTTTCAATTCGTCACCACCAAATTCAGGCGAATTCACCAATACGCGTATCTGCCAATGAATATTGTTCTTCTTGCGGGCATCCAGACTTTTGTGCTCAATCTGATAGGTAAAATCCGTAATATTCAGAAGCCGTTCGATCTTTTTTCTCAATCGTTCTTCATTGTAACCGCTTGGTTGTTTTATGGTAATATGCTTAAAACCCATCTTGCAAAAATAGGAAAAGAGAGGTTAGAGAGGAAACTGTAAGATAGATAACTATCAGACACCGCTCTTCGGGATTTGCAATCCCGAAGTAAAGGGCTGCGGATTTGTAATCCGAACACTCAACACAACAAATTGCCAGGGAATGAATTCCCCGGCTTAATATTCATTCTGTCCCTCCGGGACGTAGTTTGCATATCAATGGTTCATCCGGACACTTCCATCCCGATAGCTATCGGGAGCGAACAATGGAAGGTCTTTTTTCATCTCTTTTGTAAGGAATGTGGTTCCCCACCTACTATTCCAGTATACAATTAATAACATGAAACGAACATGTTCTTTATTAATCATAAATAAAACATAAGCATATGATTAAAAAAGACATGTGAGTTCCTGAATGTGCAATAAATTTTTTGCATTTTCAGCAAACAAAAAATTTTAAACAGATGAAACAAATTCTCATCTTCTTAACACTGATCTTTATGATAACCACACTCAAAAGTCAAACCGATAGAAACGTACAGGATGCACAGGGACTGGGCGTCGGAGCCGATGCTCCGTTATTCCGTGCTCTGGATGCTGACAGCAATGAATTCAGCCTCTCCGAAACCCTGAAAGAACAAACAGTTGTCCTTATATTTTATCGCGGGTTTTGGTGCCCCGTATGTAACAAACATCTGAGTGCGTTACAGGACAGCCTGAAACTGATCGAGGAAACAGGTGCCAAAGTTATTGCCATATCACCCGAAAAGCCGGAATACCTGGACAAAATGGCACAGAAATCGGGGGCAGAGTTTACTCTTCTCTACGACGAAGATTATAAAATTGCCGATGCATATGATGTAACGTTCAAACCCACCTCGATGCAGTTATTCACATACAACACACTGCTGGGCGGAAAACTAAAAAAAACACATTCCGACGAGTCGCAGCGGTTACCTGTTCCGGCGACCTTTATCATCAACCAAAAAGGAATCATCGTCTGGCGGCAGTTCAATCCCGACTATAAGAAAAGGGCATCTGTAGATGATATATTGAAAGCACTGAGCAGAAACGGTGTTTCGCAACAGAATAAAAATATTTTGTCAGCTTATTAACGAACAACTGACTATTCCAAATAATAATAACAAACATTTTAAAAAGAATAAAAAATGAAATGCACAAAAGTTTATACAAACGCAACACAGAAATTAGCGGGATTTAAAGACCTTCCACCCTTATTCTTCCGCCTTATTCTGGCCTATGGTTTTTACGGACCCGCCATGATGAAATGGGGTAACATCAATGGTATTGCCGACTGGTTTGGCAGCATGGGTATCCCCTTCCCAACCCTGAATGCTTATATGGCTGCTTCAACGGAGATGGCTGCAGTTATACTGCTACCCTTAGGGCTGGCCACACGTATTATTTCTATCCCCTTAATGGTTACTATGGTCGTAGCTATTATCACGGTACACTTTGGCAATGGGTTTGAGGCTGGTAACAACGGCTTTGAAATTCCTTTATACTATATGCTTATGCTTTTCGCTTTACTAATCAATGGTGCAGGAAAGATTAGCATAGATCACCTGATCACGAAAAAGGTCTTCCAGTATATTTAAACAGGGCCTTTCATAATGCAGTTGTTTCAATTACTCAAGTTCATAGCTCGTAAAAAAGAATAAAACTTTGGCAATTGATTAGCTCAAACCCGGTTTATCAGTCTTGACCTAAAGTCTTTTAAAGCAGTATATTTTATCCGTCAGTTAATAAAATGTTTGAGGGTATTCTGTTTCAAACTGACTGGGTTTACACGAGCATGCCGGAAATAACAAGACCCAGGCATTTACCATAATCCTTTTTGACAGGTGTTTAGTTTTAAACTATTCTAAATTACGTAGAATCTTTTTAACTAAAACAGATATATTTAAATTTGTTTTCGATAAAGGTTTTATTATTCTGAACTTCAGAACAATCTGATATTAATTATGGAGAACAAGCAAATTATTCTTGCGAGCGCACTTCTAGCAATTTTATTACTGACCACAAACACATTATTAGCACAGCGACAGCCAATTAAATTTGGTAAAATCGACAAAAAAGAACTGGAAAAAAAATTCTATGAAATTGACACAAGTGCATCGGCAATTGTTTTATGTGATTATGGATACTTTAACGATCAGGATTTTACATTTACCAGAATTCTGCGCTTTAAAATATTAAAAAGGGAAGGTCTGTCATATGGCAACCATGTATTCAATCTAAGGGAAAAAACAAACATTAAAGGTAAAACATACAATCTGGAAAACGGTGAAATAGCCACAACAAAACTCAAGAACGAGTCGATTTTCAAGGAAAGAGTTGTTGGCAGACACCAAAGAACCCGGATAGCTATGCCAAATGTTAAAGTAGGTTCTGTCATCGACATTGAGTTTGTAACGAAATACTTTCCGGTTGAATGGGTCTTCCAATGGAAAATTCCGGTATTGTATAGCGAGTTGATTGTACCCGACTCTCCATACATTCAGTTCAGAAAAAATCTATTTGGATTTGAACCTCTGAAAATAAATACAAGTATACGTTGGGTAGCAGAAGACATGCCGGCTTTTAAACCTGAACCCTACATGAATTCTTTTAGGAACTATATTACAAGAATTGAGTTTGATATACTCAGAATAGACCATCCACTTTTTCACAAAATATATACAAAAACATGGGAAAGTGTTTCATCCTACTTATGGGAACTGAGTTATTTTGGTGATATTTTAAGAAACGATCTTTACACAAAACACACTATTTCGAAAAAACTAAATCTGGTTAATAAAACACCTGAGGAGAAAATCAAGATTGCTTTTGAACAAGTAAAAAATATAAAATGGGATGAAAGAGAATCCCTTTACCCAATTAACCATTCTGTTGGCAAAGCTTATAGTGAAAAGATTGGCAACTCGGCTGACATTAATTTTGCCCTTATACAATTGTTGAAGAGTATAGGTATTGAAGCCTATCCTCTGGTAATGAGCTCCCGGGACAACGGAATTCTTTCTTTAACACATCCCAGTATCAATAAATTAAACTATGTGATAGCGTATGTACTTATTGATGATAAATCTTATTTATTGGACGCATCGGAAGAACTTATTCCTTATACACTTCTACCAATGAGGGCATTGAACTGGTATGGTCAAGTGATTCTGGACAGGAGGAAAATTCAGAAAGTTGACATATCCACTAATAAAAAAGATAAAGAGACTGTGTTCTGTAATCTTAATTTACAGTTATCCGATTATAGTTTAACCGGAAGCTATAATTTAAAAAGGTTTGATTATGCATCATACAATTTCCGAAAGAAGCTTGAGAATTATAATAGCACGGATGAATACCTTGATGAACTAATAAAAGATAATCCGGGTTTACGTATTCAAGATTACAAAATAAAAAATATCGACAGCATATACCTGCCCATTATCGAATCATATGAGGTAAAAATAGATAATCAGGTTATAGCAATTGATGACGAATTATACATTACACCACTTTTATATGAAAAAATTGATAAGAATCCGTTCAATGCACCAAAAAGAAATTATCCTGTTGATTTTGGTTACCGTAGAGAGAAGTCAATTACCATAATGATTAAATTACCTGAAAATTGTGAATTGATTGAGATACCCGAACCTATTAGCATAAAGATGCCTGATAACAGCGCCTATTTTGTTTATCAAATTATTTTAATAAATAACATGTTACAGTTGAGTTGTAAATATGGACTTAACAAAGCTGTATTTTCACCGGACGAGTATCCTACGTTAAAGAACTTTTACAGCAAAGTCATTGAGAAAATGGCAGAACCTGTAATACTAAAACAGAATTAAGAAATGAAGGCTTTTATTAATAATACGACAGCCTTAGTGCTCTTTCTTCTCCCCCTGTCGCACATATTTGCAGCAGACACTACTTATAAAGTTAACCAAATACCAGAGGACCTTTTAATTAACGCAAAAGCTGTCATAAGAAACAGCCATATTGAATTTGAAATCAAATCACGGAGTAGAGCCATCAAAACTGTAAAATATGCGATAACAATTCTCAATAAAAATGGCATTCGCAACTCTATTCTGGAAAAGTATTATGATAAATTTTCACGTATTTCCAATCTCAAAGCAGTGGTCTACGATGAAGAAGGCGAAAAAATAAAAAGAGTACCCAATGAAGATATTCATGATTTTAGTGCAATTTCCGGATTTTCAGTTTATGAAGACTCTCGGGTCAAATTGATTGATCCTAAATACCTTGAATATCCATTCACAGTTGAATACTCCTATACAATTACATATAACGGGATCATTAATTATCCCGACTGGATTCCTGTTATGGATTATGGTATATCTATTGAAAAGTCAACATTCTCAGTTCTTGCACCAAGCGATATTGTTTTTCAATATCTTGAGAATGAGCACGCCCCAAAAGCCAATAACACTTTATTGGAAGATAACAATAAATTATTCGAATGGTCCCTGGAAAACTATCCTGCAATTAGAAAAGAATACTATAGCAAACCCATTCAAAGCTTAACACCTGTTGTATATATTGCCCCAACAATTTTTAAAATATCTTCACAAGTTGGCTATAACACTTCCTGGAAAGACTTCGGGTCTTTTGTCGAGCAACTGAACCAGGGGAAGATTAATTTAAACGAAGTAACTAAACAAAAAATACGGGGAATTACTTCCAAAGTTTCGGATACACTTGATAAAATCCGTGAAATTTATTCATATTTACAAAACAACACCAGATATGCCAGCATACAAGCAGGCCTGGGCGGATGGGAACCTTTTGATGCAGAAACTGTTGACAAAACGAAATATGGCGATTGCAAAGCTCTTTCCATGTATATGTTAGCTTTACTGGATGCCGCTAACATCAAAGGGTATTACACCTTGGTAAAAGCAGGCAAAAATAAAGAAGAAATTATTGAACAGCTACCCTCTAGTCAGTTTAATCATGTAATAGTTTGTATACCTTCTAAGAATGATACGTTGTGGCTGGAATGCACAAACCAGAACATCCCGTTTGGATATTTGGGAACCTTTACTGATGACAGGTATGCTTTGTTGATTGCCGATACGGGGGGGATTATGGTACGTACAAAATCCTATTCGAAAGATGATAATCAACAAATACGCACAGTAAAAATCAGGCTTGACAATTGGGGGGATGCTAACGCTGATATTAATACCGCTTATAAAGGAAGCTTTTACGATGATTACTTGCCAATACTGCGCGATGACTATAAAGGTAAAGAACAAAAAATTTACAAAAAACTATATTCAACAGGTCTAAACATCAATAGTTTCTCACATGAAGAAGTTAAAAATTCAATTCCGTTTGTTTTAGAAAAACTTGATGTTTCATTTAGCGATTATGGAGTAATTATGGGCAACCGGTATCTTGTCAGGTTAAACCCAGTTAACGCTGCTAAAAACATCCCATCGTTACGAACAGAAAGAACCTCCGATATATATATTCGAAGACCGTTCACTGAAATTGATACGGTATTTTTTGAGATCCCCTCTGATTACAGAATTTATAAAACCCCTGATGATGTTTCAATTGTTAACGAGTTTGGAAGTTACTATTCAAAAGTTGATGTTAATGGTTTAAATCTTATTTACACAAGAAGACTGGAAATTAATGCGGGAGAATTCCCAAA
>DQYP01000001.1 GCA_011043375.1 Thermotogaceae bacterium
TTATAGTACTGAGAAAATCATTATTGATACAGATATGGGAGCTGATTGTGATGATGCTGGGGCATTAGCAGTGGCATTTGAACTCGAAAGAGAGGGAAAAATTGAAATATTAGGTATTATTGCTAGTTCTAAAGATAAATATTCGATCGGTGCCATTGATGCAATTGCTACATATTATGGAAGAGGAACAGACTCATTGTATGGAGCAAATCATACTATTGATATAGGCTGTGGGGATGGTTTAAGATATGATGGAAAAAATGGATATTCAGATGACCTTGCAAATGATACCAATCGTTACGGCCATAATATTGTTACTAAAGCTGAGGTAGTTTCCATGAGAGATAAATATTATTCCATACTTAGTTCTCAACCGGATCATAGCGTTACCATTGTTGTAATAGGGCATACAGGAGGACTATATTCTATTCTTAGGAACCCCAATGATAGAGTAATGTTTCGTGAAAAAGTCAAAAAAGTTTGCTTTATGACTTATACGGGTTCAACTTGGATAGTAGATTATAATTTTGGTTCTCATAATGCCTTTCCATATACAAAATTTGTTCTGGATACTTTAAATAGTTTGGATGTGAATTGCTACTTTGGATGTCATGGTAGTCATTTAGTTTATACTGGGGCCAAATTACGGTCAAAATATACAATTGATAATCCTGTAAAAAGGGCATACGATATTATTTTAGGTAATGTGCCAGAAAGACCCAGTTGGGATCAATTAGTTGTATTGTTTGCAGCTTTTGGAGATAATGAATGGTTTAAAATAGAAAGTTTTGGAAAACTGGAATATAATTCGTCAGGCCAAACAAGATGGAATTTAACAACAAATAAGTCCAATCACTATAGATTTGGTCTTGAAATGCCAGCAAACATCATGTCTGATATTGTGGAGGATTATATGACAAAAGTGCCACTTAAAGGATATGGTAGTAATTAAGACCGTTTTTGTTAAAGCTAAAGAACCTTTCATGGATGATTAGAAATCACAGAACATTAATGGGGGTGATATCAAAGTAAAAAATGAAGCGGAAAAGGAACGGGGGAACAAAGAGATCTTTGAAAGAAAAAACGACAAATGATAACAAAGAGCATGAAAATTCAGAAATTTATGTTGATTTTGAACAATCTGGTAACTCAAAGAGGAGGGATTTTTTATGAGAAAATTGTTTGTTTTCTTAATGGTTTTAGTTATCTCTATTTTAGCGTTTTCTAGTGATAAGATCACCGTTTTCTTTGGAGCATGGATGGAAGGAAACTTTGAAACTTTTAAAGAAGTCAATGGTTATGACTTATTAGAAAAATTCACAGAAGAGACAGGTATTCAAGTTGAACCCGTATTTTACCCGTTTAGAGAATTGTTTCAAGCAATAGAAACTAGGATGCAAGCAAAATCTGTATCACCGGATGTTTTTGAGGTAGATTCTCCTCTATCACTTTCATACTATGTAAGAGGCTACACAGAACCATTGGATGCGTATTTTTCTGAGGAAGAACTCGATAAATTAAAGAAAAAAATGTTTCCTGCAACAGTGAAAATAGCTGAATGGAACGGGAAGCTTTTGAATCTTCCATTCGAAAATTCTTCACAGGTTATGTACATTAATAAAGATCTATTCAGGAAAGCCGGAATTGAACCTCCAAAAATGGATGTAAACGATCGTTGGACATGGGAACAAGTTGTTGATGCAGCTATAAAAATACAAAAAACTATCAAGAAAGAAGAAGGAAAAGAAGTCTGGGGACTTTTATTTGGACAGGTTTCACGTCCTTACCAAATGTTAGCCATTCCTCAATCATTAGGTGCTGGTTCAGGAGTAAGCCCTGATGGATATCATGTTGTTGGGTACTTGAATAACGATGGCTGGAAAAAAGCAATGAAATGGTGGTATGATGTATGTAATACCTACAAAATAGTACCTAAAGGTGTTACACCTGAAGAAACCACATATTTATTCCTTTCAGGAAAAGTAGCTATGCTTGTTCAAGGTACTTGGGATATTCCAACTATTCTTCAATCGGAAAAACAAGGAGAGTTAGGGTTTGAATGGGGGATAGCTCCTCATCCATATTTTAAAGACGGAAAACCAGTTACACCAACCAATAGTTGGCATTTAGCAGTTAATCCGAATTCCAAGAAAATTAAAGCAGGTATAGAATTTTTAAAGTTCATGTCAAGAGAAGATATCATAGCTGATTGGTTCAGAGCAGTTGGACAGCTTGTAGCCAATCGAGAAGCGATGACAAGAGTTATTCAAACCGATCCAAAGTACAAAGAATTTCCTTGGAATAGCTATAGCAAAATTGTATTATATGAGCTTCAAAATACCGCTGAACCAAGGCCCAAGACACCGTTCTATTTAGAATGGGAAGACTTAGTAGCAAAATGCTTTGAAGATATTCGTAATGGTGCTGATCCAGTACAAACCTTAGAACGTTATACACAGATCATCGAAAGATTGGCACAAAAGTACAGAGGAGGGAATAAATAGTTGTCTAAGAAGAAGATCAACGCCTTGAAAGGTACCGTCGGCCTTTCAAGGCGTTCTTTAGTAGCCTATTTGTTCCTTTTACCATCATTGACTGGATTGATAGTTTTCAGGATTTTTCCAATAATATATACATTTATTGGAAGTTTGTTTAATGTTGATTACTACAAAGGTGGAACATCCTTCGTTGGATTCGAAAATTATTTGAATGTTTTGAAAGATCCAATTTTTTGGCATTCACTTAAAGTAACTTTGATTTTCAATTTGGTTGTAAACCCTGTACAAATAACGATTGCTTTAATTTTAGCTGTTTTGTTAAACGGATCTAATAGATCTATAAGAATCATTAGAACATTATTTCTATTACCCTTGGGCGTTTCGGTAACAATTGCTTCAACAATCTGGAATATATTATTGAATCCAAACGAAGGATTAATAAACAGTTTCTTGAATTTTTTTGGAATTCCATCTCAACCTTTTCTTACAAGTCCTTCACAAGCTTTATGGTGTATAGTATTGGTTGCTTCTTGGTGTGGAATTCCTTATTGGATGATGTTTTTGTTAGCTGGATTACAAGATATACCCGTAGAATACTACGAAGCTGCAAAAATTGATGGTGCTACAAATTGGCAATCGTTTTGGTATATTACTTTGCCTCTTCTAAAAAGAGCATTAACGTTTGTTGTCGTTGCAGACACAACTGCTAACTTTCTTTTGTTTGCACCTGTATTTATTTTAACACGTGGTGGTCCACAGTGGTCAACAAATTTGCTCATGTATGAAACTTATAGCAATGCCTTCGTATATTCAGATTATCCAAGAGCATTAACACTGACATCAATATTGTTGCTTATGACACTTGTCATAGTATTATTAGAATTAAGAGTACTCCAAAAGGAGGAATCTTAGCAGTGAATAAAGTTCTAGTAAAAATAACAAAATATGTTGTATTATTTGTTTTTGGTGTGTTCGTCATAATACCGTTTTTTTGGACGCTTGTTTCTTCATTCAAGCCAATGAATGCGATATTGAAAGATATAGCCCCGTTTTCACTGAAAACATTTGTACCTATCCCATTCACATTGGATTCTTATGAGCAGCTTTTTAGTGGTGGATTTATGAAATCGGTGTTTTTCTCAATTTTGGTTGGTATACTAACAATCATTGCTGGAATTTTGATAAATTCCACAGCCGGTTTTGCTTTTGCTAAATTTAGATTTCCGGGCAAAAAGATTATTTTTATGATTGTTTTAATTTCCTTTTTAATTCCTTTTGAAGCAATCGCAGTTCCTCTCTTTATAATCGTTAGGTGGTTAAATTTATTAAACACTTTAGGAGCTCTTATATTACCCATGATAGCCAATGGTTTGTGTGTTTTCTTGTTTTATCAATTTTTTAAGAATATACCAACAGATCTTATGGAAGCCGCTATAATTGATGGAGCAAGTTGGTGGAGAATTTACTGGCAAATTTTTCTGCCTTTGTCAAAACCAGCTGTTGTTTCGGCAAGTTTATTGTTGTTTCTTTCACAATGGCAGTCATTTTTATGGCCTTTGGTATCGGTACAAAGCCAAAATATGAGGATGGTGCAGGTGGCCATTGCTTATTTAACGATTAACGAACGAACTACATTATTACATGTTCTTCTCGCGGCAGCTGTAATGTCATCAGTTATACCCTTATTGGTAATATTCCCTTTGCAAAGATATTATATAAGAGGTTTTGTGACTTCTGGTATGAAAGGATAATATACTTTAGCATTGCTAATAAGGGGTTGATATTTAAAATGAATTTTTAGACTTAAATATGTTACTTGCATTTTACTCTTTACGCTTTTGGTAGTGTTTTTGATCTTTTTGTATATGGCTGGTATTTTGCCAAAGGATAGAGAAGAATCTTCAGTTTTTCCATATTATTCGTATGATGGAGGTGGTTTTTTAATGAAAAAGAAGATCATCATAGACACAGACACAGGTACTGATGTTGATGATGCGGTAGCAATAACTTTAGCTCTAAAGTCCCCAGAATTGAAGGTTGAAGGGATAACAACAGTATATGGAAATACACTCTTGAGAGCACAAATCGTTTTAAAACTTTTGAAATTGATGGGAATCAACGATGTTCCAGTAGCAGCTGGAGTAGAGAAGCCTTTACTCAGAGAAAGAGATATTTGGTGGCCTGGGCACGAAGGTAAAGGAATATTAACTGATGAAGATAAGAATCTAAAACCCGTAGATAAACATGCTGTTGATTTTATAATTGAAAAAATCATGGAAAATCCAGGAGAAATAACCCTTGTGACAATAGGTCCCCTAACAAATATAGCTGCTGCTATAATAAAGGAGCCAAAAATAATAGAAAATGTGAAAGAAATTGTAATGATGGGAGGAGTCGCAAGGATATTTGATAATGCTCCAGAATTACCTTATATTGAACATAACATAAAGTGTGATCCAGAGGCAGCCAGGGTGGTTTTCAATTCCCAAATCCCCATAACTATGGTTGGCTTGGATGTAACGCTCAAAGTTCCGATAAATCGCTCTCATCTTCAAAAAATCAAAAATGTAGGAACTGATTTGACCGATACTCTGGTAAGATTGATAGAGATATGGTGGGAATTTTTAAAGTCTGACTCAAGCTGTATGCACGATCCTCTTGCATTATCCTACTGCATAAAACCGGAATTTTTAGAAACTATGAATTGCAAGGTTATTGTTGAAACACAAGGTAAACACACAGTGGGTCAAACTATCGTGATACCGGATGAAAATTCAAATATTAAAGTGGCATGCGGTGTTGACAGTGATGGATTTATAGAGTTTTTAATAGGCAGGATTTGCTCTAAAAATTAGGTTTGAAAGGAGTGTAAAATGTCTCGAAGGGTTAGTATAAAAGATATCGCTAAAATCGCTGGTGTATCTCAATCGACAGTTTCCAGGGTTATAAATAAACCCCATGAGGTTAGCGAAGAACTGCGCGAAAAAGTTATGAGAGTAATAAAAATGTTTGACTATACTCCAAATTCTGTAGCTCGAGGATTGAGAAAAGGTTCCACAAAGGTCATTGGAGTTATAATTCCGGATATAACGAATCCTTTTTTTCCCGCTATTGTTAGAGGAATAGAAGATTTCTTGAAAAACAAGGATTATTCTCTCATTCTTTGCAATTCCGATCAAGACATTGAAGAAGAAAAGAAATTATTGAAACTCCTGTATTCCAAAAATGTAGATGGTGTGATATTCACTGGGAGCGGTGAATACAACCCCGAGATAGAGATATTTACAGATAAAGATATACCGTTGGTTTTCCTTGATCGAATATATAACAAAAAATCTTCTTCTTACGTGATAGTGGATAATGTAAAAGGAATGTTTGAATTAATGACATATCTTGTGAAATGTGGATACAGAAGTTTTGCATTACTCAATGGTAACAAAGAGACTTTCAGTGCAAAAGCAAGATACGAGGGTTTTTTAAAGGCTGTTGAGGAGTATGCTATAAGAGACTACGAAGTCATTTTCGGTCAATTCACATATGAGAGTGGTTATCAAATGGTGGAAAAATTATCAAAAATGCCAGAAGTCTTGGTTTGTGGTAATGATCTCATAGCATACGGTGCGATGGATAGAATTGAAAAGATGGGATTAAATATTCCGAACGATGTTGGAGTAACAGGATTTGATGATATTCCTTTCAGTAGGCACTATAAACCATCTCTAACGACAGTTAAGCAACCTACTTATGAATTAGGGAAAGAAGCAGCGGAACTGATTTTCAAAATGGTAGAATCCAAATCTTACAAACCTTGTGGAATTGTTTTAAACCCTGAAGTTGTCATTAGAGAGTCGACCAAAACTACCAAAGATAGTGTTAACTGGTAGTGGTGATGATATTCGATAAACCAGAAATAGCAGATGAATATTATTGAAGTCTTTGAAAAGTATAAGAAGTACCAGTAATTAGGAATAAGATCCCTCACATACGTTCGGGATGACATTTTCCTTAGTCATTCCGATGGAGCGTTAGCGACGAAAGATCCTTCGCTTATGCTCAGGATGACAAAGGGAAAGAGTTCGGGATGACATTTTTCTTGTTTTTGTCATTCCAATAATGCTTTTCTTGTTTTTGTCATTCCGAGGAACGATAGTGACGAGGAATCTTATTCTAACAAACAATAAGTTTTTTTATATCAATACTCTTAGCTAACAGAATCAGGTGTTGTGTGGGAGTGTCCCCTATTTAAAGAATAATAAAGTTTTTGATAAATTTCAATACTTTTAGTTAACAGAATCCCATGAATTCTGGGTGGAGATATAGTTGAAGTTGTACCGGAAAA
>DQYP01000217.1 GCA_011043375.1 Thermotogaceae bacterium
AGGCACTTTTATCATCAAATTGAAATAGTACATTTGCAGTTTGCTTTTTAATTGAAACTGATTTTTCAGAATAGGGCGTTTATCTATTTCTAATGGAATATCATGTTCCTGACAATAAGCAATCGCTTCTGGAAACCAACACCCTTTTTCGACGACATGTACATGCGAGAATAAGGGCAGCTTAGGACAATAAAAACCGTCATCATAAGCCGTTCTATAAGAGCCTTGTATTTCCAAATTCCAAGGACTTTCACCGTCTATCAAGAGATTGAGTAAATATGCCCTATCCCAAAAACCGACAGCATTGACACGATACGGTGCTCGTTTTTCGTAAACGCCCATTTCTTGGTTTGGCAACCATTTATCCGGTTTGGGTACAGGGTGAAAATGGATATGTTTTGCATTATTATCCTGCATAAACTGCACTGATTGCGTTATTTTTTCAACATCAAGTTTTGAAATAATAAAACAATCTTCTAGCAAAACCAGAACATATTTATGAGGTATCTGTTGTAAAATGGACCGACAACTTGTTGACCAATCTCTATCCTCTCCTGAATATAGGGTTTTTACTTGAGAGTCTTCATAACGCACAGTATTGCTACCAAGATAAACCGGGTATGGACAGTTATTGCGATTTTCCTCAAATAAGGTAAAAAACGGTTTCCATAAATCGGCAAATTTATCGCATGATAGTACCAATATGCCTAAATCGTCTTTCATAATTATGACTTATAAAAATGGTGAATGGTTTCACAAATATAGGCTATTTGTTCATCTGTCAGTTTTGCAGAGGAAGGCAACCACAGCCCCTTATGACCAACTAGATTAGCAATACTATATTCACCCGGTATGTTGTATACCTTTTGTTTGTTGATGGGGGGATACATGACTCGTGTACCGATATGATTTTCTTTCAAAAAGGCTTGCAGAGGTTCCCTCTTTTCGACTAAAGCATCTATGAACCAAGGCGTTGTGTGAGTTAAGTCTTGATTAAAGAATTTGATTTCAGAAACATCATTTAATAACGCTTGGTACTGTTTCAGTATGTCTTGTTTTCGTTCTACCCGCCAAGGCAATTTTTTCATTTGTTCTATGCCGATACAGGCTTGTAGTTCGGTAAACTTAAAATTAAACCCAATTGTGTCATGGATGTCATTACCGCCAGAACTGCGACCAAAATCTTTTAATTTTCTGATTTTAAGAGCAGTTTCATCATCATTGGTAATAATTGCACCACCTTGTCCAGTTGAAATGACTTTGGGGGCAGAAAACGAAAAACTGCCGGCAATCCCAACGCTGCCAATATGTCTGCCATCCGGATAGAAAGAGCCTAGTGATTGTGCAGCGTCTTCAATCAGGGTTATGTTTTTTTCTTGGGCCAGTTGTTCAAACGCTTTGATACCAGACTGAGGATATCGACCATTAGCAGTAACCAACATAATGGCTTTAGTTTTAGGCGTAATAGCTTGCTGAACTTTTTCAATATCCAAACATAATGTTTCTGGTTCAACATCAACGAATATAGGCACAGCACCTATCATCTTGACTGAATTTGGGGTAGCAATCATCGTATAGTTAGGGACAATGATTTCATCTCCAGCTTGAATATCACAAGCCATCGCCATTAGCGTTAAACTGATCGTACCGTTGTTGACAACGATACAATGCTTTGCTCCGGTATATTCAGCAATCATGCTTTCAAACAATTGGGTTTTCTTAAACTCCGTTAACCACCCACCTTCATCCATGTAATCACAGATTGCTTGTTTTTCTTCTTTGGCGAACCACGGTTCCATTTGGGGGATAAAACTGTTATTCATTGTTCAAGCTTCCTTAAAAAATTTAATTCTAGTTCTTTGATAGTCTCTTTGGCTCTTTCTTTAATTTTTTTGGCTGGAATACCAGCATATAGCGTCCATCTCTCTAAGTCTGATTTTGCAAGAGACAAAGCACCTAAGCAAGCACCTTCATTAAAAATGACATTTGGTAATATGACTGAATTTGCGCCTACTATTGAATGTTTTCCTATATGAATCTTTCCAATTTGAACATTTCCTTTGTATTCTAGTGGAACCAATGGGGTTGCAATTCCACCCATATAATCATCACTACCGGCTGCTAAAACTACATTTGGTGCTAATGTAGAAAACTCTAGCATTTCCACACTAGCATTCTTTCCCCCAATAATTTTACAGCCGGCTGCAATGTGAACAAAAGAATTGATTGTCAGGTTAGTAGAAATATAGGTAAAATCATCAATAATAACGTTATCACCAATAGAAACTTTTTCTGGATGGCGTATTCGTACTGTTTTGCCAATAATGACATTTTCGCCACAATACTGTAAATCCTTCTTATCAAAAAAAATATTGTCCGTCATAATCTCTATTCATTTACAAATATTAAAACGTGAATGTGGGTATAATCTCAAGAAAAACTCCCTTTTGAACGCCCAGCAGTAAGTATACTAATAGCTTCCGCTACATCTTTTTTTAACCTTTTCCAAGATGTAATATCCTTGATAACGCGCCTCTTAATATAATAAGGCGTGAAATAAAATGCTTGGTAGCCTTTTTTCCTTATGGCAAGCATTTCTTCTTTTGATATGCCATCAGGTACATAAACAGGCCAGTTATCACGAAACTCATCTCCCAGTTTTCCTTGAATGAATTGATCCACAAGGTTTGACGGAATTTTTTGTTCCTTAATGGCCCGATCAAACAACGGCGCTCCCGGCAAAGGAACGGCTGGCCTTATAGCAGCATATTCAATGCAACGTATCCCTTTATCAATCAGCCCTCTTGCAAACATCGCAGTTTCCAACATTTCTTCTTTGGTTTCTGTGGGAAATCCTACGATAAATGAGAGTTGAATATCTAAAGGATATTTATTACAAATCTCTAACGCTTTCAAAATCTTATCGCTTCTCAATCCCTTGCGAACAATGCGATTCCTGACTCGATCATTGCCACTTTCAATTCCAAAACAAAAGCCATTACAACCCGCTTTAGTCATATATTGGATCAATTCGTCATCAATCTTATCTATTCTGACACCACCAGCACCCCAACGAATTTTTAAGCCTCGTCTTATTACCGCTTCGCAAAATTCGATGACAGCCTCCCGATTAGCTGTGAAAGAATCGTCCTGAAATCCAAAGTTACCGTTATATTCCTTTATAACCGGCTCCATTTCGTCCAGAATGTTTTTTGCACTTCTGGAACGAACATTTCTGCCATATCCACTTAAACCGGGACGACTACAAAAAGTACACTTAAACTGACAACCGCGTGTTCCCATGATGGGATAAGAATCCATACCACGTTTTTTGAGTCGTTCCATATCGACCAAGTGGTAAGCCGGAAAAGGAATCGAATCTAAATCTTCGACTGGCTCTCCCATAAAAACACCCTTAATATCTTGTCCAGCAAGTATTTTTTGTACCAAAGCAGTAAAAGTCTTCTCCCCTTCACCAATAACGGCAATGTCAAAAACGGGATATCTTTTGATTAAATCAGAATCAGCAGATACATGACAACCACCTATACAAATTTTAACATCCTCATTGAAAGCCTTCCTAATCTCAGTAGCCAGTTCAACGGAGGCCTTAATTTGACAAGTTGTTGAGGAAATACCTACCACCTTTGGTTGTTCTTCTTTGATGGTTTTTAGAATTGCTTCTATGGAAACAGATGAATCTACATCATCTATTACTTTAACCCCAATTCCGGCTTTTTCCAAAGTCGCGGCTAAGTATAAAATACCTAATGGCGGTATGTTATCAAAACCGGGACTCATCTTTTTAAAGGTAATTGGGGGATGAATGAATAATACTTCAGTTTTCATTGTTCAATGCCTTATTTCTCTGTTACAAGGGATGAGGATAATTTCAATTTGATTCGTTTATATATTTCTTTAGCAAGCGTAGGGGGCCGGTAGAAAACCCACCTAATCTGAATTCTTCACTCTTATGATTTTTCATTAATTGAATACGCTGGGCGAAAGCTACCTGCCCCCTACGCTCGCTCTGAACCCCAATTATTTAAGGTACTTTTTAAGCAAACTTCTGATGTTGCTGAATAATTTTTGCTAAAGACCTTAAAGCAGCATTAACTGATTTTGCATCAGGAAATATTTTGACGACATCTGGTTCAAGCATAATGAGTTTGACATCATTATGATATTGTTCAACATATTTGCCACGAATCCCACCTTTCATTTGAGAAAAGTCATATTCGTCTCGAAGCTCATCGTTTAATTCATCATCAATTTCCATGTTCATAAAATATCCGCTCCCGTTTTGTTGCCTGCCTCGCACTGATTATTCGGATGGTTTCACTGCGATACGTGTGTGAAATAACCAATACTCGATATTGGCTGGAAACCCCAATAATAAGATAACGTTCTTCCTGTTGGGAATGGTCAGGATCAGGATAGGTGACAGACAAGGTATCCTCAAATACAGTGGAAGCTTCATCAAAAGTAATTCCATGTTTTTTGCGGTTAATTTCTGCTTTTTGCGGATTCCATTCAAAGTCTATCATAAATTGGTTCCTAAAAAGTTGGACTTTCGTTAGACATTTTTAGCAAGCGTAGGGGGCAGGTAGAAAACCGACCTAATCTGAATTCTTCACTCTTATGATTTTTCATTAATTGAATACGGTGGGCGAAAGCTACAGGCCCCCTACGCTCGCTTAGCATTTCCTTCATGCAATATGGCTATTTTTACCATCCCCTTACCTCATGATCTTGTTCCAAACTATTTTCTAATAACTCATAGTCATAAACACTTGAAAAAATCTCGCCACTTTTTACGAATTGGGTTTTTAGCCACGGAAATACACGGAAAAACACGGAAATGTTTCGTGCTTTCTGTGTCATTCTGTGGCTAAATCTACTTCCCAAAATGCTTCTGGTAATTCGTTATATGCTGGCACATTGGTTTTATAACATCTCAAAAATCTCCTTTCGTTTGTAATAAATAGCTATATCCATCAAATAATGTCCAATAATGAGTAATAGAAACACAACACTGGTGATTTTCCATAACTCACCAATCCACGAAAAAACTTTTTTAATTTGACGATTATAACTCATTTTTTTACATCAATCCTCTGTCTATCTACTTCTGCACCCAAATAAGGCCCATTTTTCACTTCCAATACCTGCGTACCCTCTTCTAATACCTTATATCCATGCCCGCCCTCTAGGGCAATCAAAGTATCGCCTTCTTTTATAACCAATTCTTTTACGATGTTTTTATCAGAGTCATAGATTTGTGCTAAAACGGAGCCTTTTCTAATGTACAAAACTTCCTGAGTTTTCAGCACTTTTCTTTCTACACTGTTGTGGGCGTGGGCTAATAATTCCTTTCCTGCATCATATCCCCATGTGCCCACTTGAATAAAATCTTGATCATTGGAATAGAAACGCAATCCCTCTTGCCACTCTTCTGAAGGGATATGTTTTGCTAAAATGATTCCGTTTGCTTTAATCTCTTTCATCTTGCAGTCCTTTTTTAAAAACTATTTTTTCATCTGCTTGTTTAAATTCAATAGTTAGATGGTGGGCAGCAAAAAGACGCTACCCACCCTACGAGGAATGGTACTTTCATTAAATGTTACCAACAAAACGGTTAGGGATAACTATTTATGTCTATATATTTAGATTTTTAGGAGCGGTTCTTATATATTTGGTTCCCATTAAATCTTGTAAAACTTCATCAATTTCGATGCCATAAGTCTTATCAACTTGTTTTACCTCAATATTTTTACCCTTTTTAATTAAAATCCTTAAAGATTGATTTGGAGTTGATGAGATAATTTGAGGAGAGTGTGTAGCCACAATTAACTGATTGTTACCTTGGTTGGCAATATTTTGATAGATTCTCAAGATATGATTTTGCCAATTTGGATGTAGTGAGAGTTCCGGTTCATCTATTAAAATCAGGCTATTTTTTAAGGCCATCATTTTTAAATTGAGCGCCTTAACAAAAAGTTGTTGTTCTCCGGTTGACAGTTCATCTAATTTGATATCATCTCTGATATCGTTCTCAAAAATAACTTCTCTATTTATAGATTTGGAAATGCCTTTAAATTTGGTGTTTAAATCCAAACCTTCAAAAATAGAGTTGATTTCATCGGTTAATCTTAGATTTGACTCTTTTATGGTTAAATCTTCATTCTGTTCTCTCAGATAATCTAAAAAATCTTTTATTTTTGAACTCACGAACTCTTTTGGATGATCAAAAACGCTAATATAGATTAATTTGGTGGCATCCTTGTCAACAAAATCTATATTATCATCATTATTATCAAATCTAAAATGAGTCGTTAAACTATTTTGTATGAGTTCTAACAGAGTCGTTTTACCCGTGCCATTGACACCGGCAATGACTACTGTATCTAATATGTTTTCCTCTCTATCGGTAAAAGAGATTTCCAAATTTTGTAAAACTTTATAGCTATTGATTTTGATTTGCTTGATTTTCATAAAAAGTTGTTATATCAATATGTTAAGGTTTAAAAGTCGATGTCATTTAAGCTTCGTAAAGCAGATGCTCTACATAGCTTGTTCGATATTCATTAATACCCAAACCTGACAGGTTTTGAAAACCTGTCAGGTTTCGTTAGAGTTTGTTACAATGCTCCTCTGTTCATGGAACTAAACCGAAATACATTGTAATAAAGTCGCTTGATCATTCTAGTCCAAAAATTATCAAGCCCTGGGAAGAACCGTAAAAACTTGGGTAAGACTTGGATGGCAGATTGTTTAATTTTAACACCATGCCAATTTAGCCGA
>DQYP01000213.1 GCA_011043375.1 Thermotogaceae bacterium
AAAAAGCTTTTTTGCATTAGAAGTTGAAAATATCTCTAAAACTTTCAAAAAAGGTAAAACTATTGTGAAAGCACTCGAAAATGTTTCCTTCAAGGTTAGAGGAGGACAAATTTATGGGATCCTCGGACCTAACGGATCCGGAAAATCAACGTTGATAAGAATAATTTCAACTTTACTTATACCTGATACTGGAAGTGTAAAGGTCTTTGGGTTTGATGCTATAAAAGATCATTTGAAGGTGAGGGAATTCATAAACCGGGTTTCCGCTGAAGCAAGTTTTTTCAAGAAATTATCCGCTATTGAAAATCTGATTTTTACTGCTGGGATTTATGGAATACCTAGAAGAATTGCAAAAGAAAAGATCTATGAGATATCTCAAAAGCTTGGATTAGATGAAAAGAGATTGAATGAACCTCTTGAAAACTTCTCGAGAGGTATGCAACAAAAGGTGGCGCTAATCAGAGCATTTCTAACACAGCCAAAATTACTGCTTTTAGACGAGCCAACAACAGGGCTTGATCCAAGGGCAAAATTGGAAGTTCAGAGATTCATAGCTAATCTGCGTGAAAATGGGACAACTATATTACTCACAACCCATGATATGGTTGAGGCTGAGAAGTTATGTGACGAATTGGCGGTGATTTACAAAGGAAGAATAGTTGTCTCAGGCAAGCCGCAGGAACTCAAGAACATGGTAAAAGACCATAGAAAGAATGTCACACTCGAAGATGTGTTTTTGTATTTCACAGGTTACAAAATGGAAGAAGCAGAATTGGAGGAACTCATTCATTGATAAGGGGGAATACTTATGGAATTTATTTTAGGAAAAATAAAGCGAGAATTTCGCGCAAGTATGGCTTTTATAGAAAGAAACTTCAATTTGATAAAAAGATACTGGAAATGGGAATTGGTATTCTTTGTTTATACGGTTGCTAACAGCGTAACCATGGGATTCATTGGAAAAGGGATAGAAAGTTTCGGGAATGCTAAATTTGACACTTCTTATTTGATACTTTACATGCTCATAGGCTCTATATTATGGGGATACCTTTCGATTTTGTTTGAAGTCATTGCTGAAACAGTTGCTTGGGAACGATGGGAAGAAACGATAGAGTACACTTTTATGGCACCTATAAGAAGGGCGACTCACTTGTTGAGTACCTGTGCTTTTAGTGTGCTATACGGAATATTGAGAAGCGGTGCAATACTTTTGATACTTTCTTTTTTCTTCAATCTTGATTTATCGAAGGCCAATCTTTGGGCTACTCTGGCTATACTCGGAGCTGCAAGTCTCTCGTTCATAGGCTTGGGAATGATGGCGGCTATTCTACCTTTGATAAGTCCTGAAAAAGGAGTTCAAGTTGTGCACATAGTTCAAGCTTTAATCTTGATGTTTTCAGGTGTTTATTATGAGGTGGAGGTTTTACCCAACTGGATGCAGAAAATAGCCAAGCTTTCTCCAGCGACCTATGCTCTAAAAGGTATGAGGGCATCGATACTGCATGGTGCAAAGTTGAATGAACTTTGGGATATGACTTTTCCATTACTTTTGTTGGGGGTGGTGTTGCTTCCAGCGGGTTTATTCATATTTTCAAAGATGGAAAATTATGCAAAAAAGAGAGGTCTTTTGAAAAGAAATGGATGATGAAAATGGAACGATCATATTTCGTTATTCGTTGTTGATTTTTACTGTAATATATGATATAGTACAGTAAGAACTGTTAAAAGGTGTGATATCACGATGTGGTTCAAAATTGATTTATATTCTTCACTATCATTGAATGAGCAAATAAAGATGGGAATAAAAGAATCCATTTTGAAAGGAAAATTAAGGGAGGGTGATACCCTCCCTTCCATAAGGGAGTTGGCATCGAGTTTAAGAGTTAATCCGAATACGATTGTAAGAGCCTATAAAGATTTAGAAACAGAAGGTATAGTGATTGCCAAACAAGGGATAGGCTACATGGTTTTAAAGGGTAAAGCTGAAATCAGGCGAATTGTTTTAAAGGACCTTGAAAAGAAGTTTTCCGAAGAAATTTTTAGATTTAAAAAAATCGGTTTTAAGTTGGATGAGATTTTGGAGGTGATCAAAAACATATGGGAGAAGTAATAAGTGTCAAAAACCTTCGAAAAACTTATTCAAACGGTGTAGAAGCAGTTAAAGGTATAAATTTGTCAGTTCAAAATCAATTAGTTCACGCATTATTAGGACCAAATGGTGCTGGTAAAACTTCTACCATGAAATCTATACTGGGATTCATCAAATTTGAAGGTGATATAAAGGTCTTTGGTAAGAACATTGATGAAGTAAGAAACAGAATTTCCTTTGTTCCTGAAGAAAAGAATTTCTATACTCATTTAACGCCGCAAAAGTCCATAAAAATGTGCAAGAGATTATTCAAAAATTTCAACGATGAAGAAGCTTTTAAACTACTTAAATATTTTGATATTCCCATAAATAAGAAGATAGGTTCCTTTTCGAATGGCATGAAAACTTCATTGTATATATCTTTATCACTTGCTCAAGAGGCTGATTTGTATATATTCGATGAACCAACCACAGGCTTAGATCCAATAAAGAGGTCAGATTTGCTTGAGTTAATAAGGCAAAAAATAATTGATGGAAAAACGGTACTTTATTCTTCGCATATAATTCCAGAGGTGGAAAAGATAGCGGATTATATATCCATAATGTATAAGGGAAGGATCATTTACTCAGGTTTTAGAGATGACATAAAAGAGAAATTCAAGTTGCTATATGTACCAACTGAGATCTCACACAAAATAGGAATCGATACTAAGAATTTCTTTGCCAAACTAATAGAAGATGAGGTCATCGTTTTGCTTTCAAATGATCATAAACAATGGGAGAGTCTTTCAAATCATGAGGATATCGAAATAAAGGACGTGGATTTGGAAGAATTTTTCAACACTTTGATCAGGGGGTATAACGATGTTTTTTAAAGAATTGAACGATATAAAAATGAGAAGTATCGTAATCTTGTTATTACTGCTGGTATCGTTGGCAGTAACAATCGCATTGAGACCTTATACCGAAACCATGTTCAGTCAGATGATATCTGAATTTGAAAAATTACCAAAATTCATGAAAAAGATCATAGGTTCTCCAGAACAATTAACACGTTTGAAAGACGATGAGTATTATTTAATAAGCCAATGGCATGGAAAAAACCTTGGACAATTTTTGCCGCTACTTTCTCTCTTAATAGCATTTCCAATATTTGCAAAAGAAAATGAAAAAAAGACGATTTATTTCTTACTGGCGAGAAAGAAGAGAAAATTTGTTTTCTGGGTAAAATTCCTCACTGGTTTATTTGTACTACTAATAATGACTGGGGGCCTCTCAACGATGGGATTCGTATTGATGAAAATCTTAGGGTATTCTGTGAGCTTAGTTCATCTGTTGCCCTGTCTTATAAGTGAAATGGTAGGGGTTACTTTCTTCTTTTCATTGTTCTTGTTATTTTCTATAATCAGCAATGATCAAGTGAAACCTGTAATAGCTGGCATAGTTATTTTAATAGGCTTACCATTACTTAGTTTAATAAAATCCGTGAGTTTTCTAAATCCGTACCCATATATTTTGTGCGTTAATGTATTAGATAAGGGTATTGATTGGCCTTACACAATTGTTTTGGCATCAGTTAGTCTTCTCCTCATTGTCAGTGATTATTTGGTATTCAAAAATAGAGAATTCTAACAGGTAGGTGAATTCAATGATAAAGCTAACGAATGTAACCAAGATCTATGCTAAGGATACTCTCGCAGTGGATAACTTAACTCTTGAGGTGAGAGATGGTGAAATATTCGGTTTTTTGGGTCCAAACGGTGCTGGAAAAACAACAACTATAAAAATGATCGTTGGACTTTTAAAACCAACAAAGGGTAGTATCAAAATCAACAACATCGATATCAACTATGAACCTGAGAAGGCAAAGAAGATGATTGGATATGTTGCTGATGAGCCTCTCGTTATGGAAAAACTGCGGGGAATAGATTACTTAAAATTCATAGCTGATGTTTTTGAAGTTCCATACGCCTCAAGAATGAAAAGAATCAAAGATCTCCTTGAAGACTTCAAATTAGTAAATTCAATAATGGACCCAGTTTCTACATATTCCCATGGAATGAAACAAAAGCTTATGTTGATTGCAGCATTATTACATGAGCCTGATGTGTGGGTACTCGATGAACCAATAGTTGGATTAGATCCAGAATCATCTTATATTTTAAAAAAGCTGATGAGAAAACATGCAAACAGTGGGAAAACTGTGTTCTTTTCCACTCATGTTATGGAAATAGCTGAAAAACTCTGTGATCGTATAGGAATAATTGATAAAGGAAAATTGCTGTATATCGGTACAATTGAGGAACTCAGGAAACTTAAAGGCTCTGAAAGCCTGGAAGAGCTTTTCTTAGAGCTTACTGGAAGTAACCTACCCCAACTTGAAGCTCTTGATAAAGAATTGTGATTCTTACGATTCTCGGATATTTCATTTGAATAAAAATTCTCTTGAAACTTCTCCAAGAAGTTTTGTTTTTGTCTTTTGTTGACATTTATTTACAGCAAATGTAAAATATAGATAGCTTGGGTAAGGAGTGATACCTTGAAGAGGAGAATGCAAAAGATTCTTGAAATATTGAAAAAATCTGAGAAACCAATCAAAGGAAGGGAGCTTGCGAGAAAATTAGGTGTGAGCAGACAGCTAATTGTTCAATATATCTCACAGCTCAAAGCCGATGGACACTCCATAATATCGACAAGGGAAGGCTATATCCTTGAAAAAGAGAAAAACACTTTCAGGAAGATGATCGCAGTAAAACACAAAGCAGACGAAATCGAAGAGGAATTGATGACAATTGTCAATTCAGGTGGAAGAGTTTTGGATGTAATCGTTGAGCATCCCTTGTATGGTGAGCTCAGAGGACGAATAGATGTGGCTACACCAGATGATGTTATCAAATTCATTAGTTTATTGAGGACTACCAACGCAACACCTCTTTTGGAGCTTTCCGGTGGGATACACATACATACAATTGAAACTCCTGATGAAAAGACAATGCGAAAAGTTTTGAAATCTATAAAAAAATTTCTAATAGTTGGGGGTGAAGATCTTGAAGATTGATCACGTGGTAGAAAGATACATCACAAAAGGCAAGCAGTTTAAACTGCTGGTCATGACCTCTTTGATTTGGATGATAGGTGCTGCTGGTGTCATGGTTTTAACATTCGCTGTACCTGATATTATCTCTGAATGGAAAATATCCTCTACAATTATGAGCACGATTATAAGTTCAACGTTCATGGGTATGCTCATTGGTGCAATATCTTCCGGTATTCTCATAGATCTATTCGGTAGGAAAAGTGGCACAATCTTTTATTTGACTTGTTCCATCGTATTTACCTTTTTGTTTGGATTTTCCAATTCTCCTCAAGTGGCAGTTTTATTACGATTTCTCTCGGGAATAGGATACGGCGGATTACTACCTGCAGTTAATACCTATCTATCCGAATATACTTCTATAAAAATACGTGGAAGGTATTTAGTACTTCTCGAGTCAAGTTGGGCTGTAGGAAGTATATTAATAGCTTGGTTTGCTGTTACATTCGCTGAAAGATTTGGTTGGAGATGGAATTTTTGGATATTTTTGATCGGCTGTGCAATTTTTCCATTTATCCTATCCGAAAAGGAAACTCCCAAATATATTTTCAAAAAATATGGGAAAGAACGTCTTGAAAAATCGTTTGGGAAAATAGATGATCACATTGAATCGATTGAAGAATCTAGGATAACTCTGGCCTCCCTTTTTGCCAAAAGACATTTGAAAAAAACTCTGTTAGTAATGATAGCCTGGTTCACTGTGAGTTTTGTCTATTATGCGTTGTTTTCATGGGCACCGAAGATATTCATTTCACAATTGGGTATATCTGTAGCACAAGCCAAATGGTTCACCTTTTTTATGTACATAGCACAGTTACCAGGTTATCTTTCTGTAGCATATTTGATAGAGAAGATTGGAAGAAAATTGACCCTCTCTCTTTATTTCACTGGTATGGGAATTTCCTCACTCTCGTTATTCCTTGTGAGTGGTGATGTTTCGTTTTTGACGATAATGTTGATAATATCCTTTTTCACCCTCGGGGTCTGGGGAATGGTTTATGCATACACTCCAGAACTTTTCCCAACCAGTTTTAGAGGTACCGCAAACGGTTTTGCAGGAGCTATGGCAAGGGTTGCTGGAATAATTGCTCCATATTTTACGGGGTACTTTATAGATAAATCAATATTCATCGCATTGATTGTAATAACGATCATGAGTCTTATCACCGGATTCTTAGTTTTCCCACTTGGTGTTGAGACAAAAGATAAAGCTATAAATTAAGATTCATGGATCTCTTCGATAAGTTTATAAGTCTTCAACCTGCCTTAAGAAACGATGTTTCTTGCAATATTTTTTAACCACATTTTGAGTGAAGAAAATATGTCAAATGTATTTGTTTAAAATTCGAAGATTAAATTCTGCTATAATTGATTTATAGAAAATAGGAGGAGAGAAAGATGTTTACGGAGATCGTCGCCACAAAAAATGGACTTTTCTTATCTATAAAAGAATTTGAAGACATAGATACTGTGATATTGGAAGTTAAGGATAGAATAAGTAGCCTAAAACAACTCCTTGAAGAAGGAGACAAAATAGGTTTAATGTTCCATGAAAATTTCAAACGAGAATATATGCTCGAAATATTGAAAACAGTAGAAGAAAACGGT